>NZ_JAHXYO010000006.1:0-268395 GCF_019969905.1 Rahnella sp. GSA61A
TGCCTTATCAGCTGAGTTTTAGCGGTGCGGTGTCGGAGATATTACGGTTGTTAATCGGGCTGCCGTGGGCATCAGCGGGAGCCATCCCGGGTCATCTGAAGCATTTTTACAGCAACGCAGCGATGCTCAAACTGCCCTCGAGACGTGAGCGTGAATATGCGAGGGAAGTGAGAGAAAAAAGGTCGAAATATCCCTTAAAAAACAATGCCGGTCACCTTAAGTGACCGGCATTAGCCATGAAGGCGACCTTTTTACTTTCAGTCTTTTACTTCCCATCATACAGAACCGGCTTAGTCCTGAGAGACACCGTCGGAATCGACGCTGAAATTACTGCGACCGTCAGGCAACTGGCGCGATTTCCCTTCATCATCTACAGCAACATACGTAAACACCGCTTCAGTGGCTCTGTAACGCTGTCCGATGGGCTCAGAAGAGACTTTCTTCACCCACACTTCCACGTTGATGGTGATCGAGCTGTTACCGGTACGAATACAGCGTGCGTAGCAGCACACCACATCCCCGACAGCCACGGGTTTAAGAAACGTCATGCCGTCAACGCGTACGGTCACTACGCGACCTTTGGCGATTTCTTTCGCCTGAATCGCCCCGCCCATATCCATCTGCGACATCAGCCATCCGCCAAAGATGTCGCCATTCGCATTGGTGTCAGCTGGCATCGCCAGCGTACGCAACACCATTTCACCATTGGGTAAGCTATGTTTTTCGTTCATACGATAGGCTTCACACAGTTCAACAATTTGAAAAAGTAAGGCCTTTCAAAGAAAGGCCCGTGCAGAAGAATGCTTATTTTTTTTCGTCATCCGGCATATGCCGGTAAATATAGACGCCACTCAGCAGGGTGAATACCAGCGTCAGTGCGGTCAGGCCAAATACCTTGAAGTTAACCCAGATATTCTGCGGTAACCAAAAGGCCACATAGATATTGGCCAGTCCGCACAGCAGGAAAAAGATGGCCCAGCTGACGTTCAGTTTATTCCATACGTGATCCGGCAATGTCAGCTCTTTACCCAACATACGCTGGATTAACGGCTTTTTCAGAACCAGCTGGCTGATCAGTAATGCACCGGAGAACAGCATATAAATAACTGTCACTTTCCATTTAATGAATTCGTCATTATGGAAAACCAGTGTCAGGGTGCCGAAAACAGCGACCATCGCGAAGGTGATTAACGTCATCTTCTCGATTTTGCGATACAGAATCCAGGTAATCACTAACGCTAACGCGGTGGCCGCAATTAACGCGCCTGATGCGACAAAAATATCGTAAAGCTTATAAACCACAAAAAAGACAATCAGGGGAAGAAAATCGAGGAGCTGCTTCATACTTCATTCCATGTTTTATGTATGGGATGACTATACCGGAATCATTTCGCGGACAAAAGAAAAGGGCGCCGGAGCGCCCCTGAAAAAGTTATGTCTATATTATGCATGTAATTTCATGTAAAGACGGAACAGATAAATCAGCATAAAGGCGCTGATCAGGTTGCTCACTGCGCCGAGGATCACTGCACCAATCATCGGATTCAGCGCACTCAGTACGCCAACAAACAGCATCAGCACCACCTGCGCCACAATCCACAGCATCACGGCCGGGGCGACCAGACGCACATTGCTGAAGGCCAGGCGGGTGCTCAGGCGCATTGCTTTGAACACGCCGGCATTCTCTTTACAGGAAATAACCGGTGACATTGACCAGGCAATCGCAATCAGGAATGCCGGAACAAACAGCAGCGCCAGACCGATACGGAACATGATGCTGTAAATAAACAGCAAAATGGCCAGACGTGGCAACACCGGCAATGACGCACTCAAAATTTGCGTAATACTGGCGCGAACGCCCTGAGAAATCAGTTGGATCAACGTCAGAACGCCGCCGACCAGAATAACGTTTCCGGCGAGCGTTGACAGCAGAGCGGCCAGGCTGTAACGGAAAATCGCGCTTTGCTGCTCCGGAGTAATCTGCTGCTCAATATATCCCATCATATCGCCGACGCTCATGCCGGTCATGTTACTCATCAGTTGCCCGATGGCCTCGACCTGCTCAGATGAAGGACTTAAAACCCAGCTTAATATGACGGTGATTAATGCGGCCAGAACCGAGAGCGCCAAAACGCTACTCATCTGATTACGCATAAAATTATAACTGTCACGGTACAACGTACTGGCCGTGATAGACATGGACGCTCCTTGGCAAAAAGCAAAAATCAATAAGGCGGGGATTGTACCCTTTAAATACCCTCCGCCGATAGTTTTGCGCTGATTTCCTGTCAGACCCGTCGATCAATCTCTGCTTAAACGCAACTGAGGTGGCTGAGATCAATCGTCGGTAAATTTACATCCAGAGGGGGCAGGCCATACTTCGCACGGGCACGATCGCAGGCGGCATTGCCGATGCCATTCAACCCTGACTGATCGAATTCGCGGCACGGTGTCGGACGGTTGAGATAAACAGAACAGGAAACCGCATGTCCCACTTCACCCTCCAGGGCAACACAGCGCGGCGTTTTACTGTTCGTGCCTTGCATGCAACTCAGAAAAGGGGTGACTTGCTCTGTCAGTGCCTGCGGAACACAGCCGCCAGCCTCTTCAGATTCAGCCCAATAAAATGAAACGCGGAAATAAGCGCAGCATGCGCCACAGGTCATACAAGGATTGTTAATTTCGCCCATCTTGGAAGTTACCGACTCCTTACGGCACCAAACCAAAACTAACTATGAGTATGCAAATTACGCAGCACCATTTTTTTTAGCAACTGAAATATCACCTGTTAACAAAACAACAAAATCTCCTCATTTTTGATGCAGATCAATTCCTTTGTTTTTATAGATTTAGATCGCTTTGCGGAAGATGCATTTTCTTACTTTTTGTTTTAAAGATGTGATCCCGCATTGATCAAACCATACCAAAGAGTAGGTATCATTCGCGCGGTTGATAACTAATCCACACAAAGGGAAGGGACAATGAAAGCAGCATATTGGGCATTAGTGGCAGCAGCGGCATTTCCGGCAGTCTCGAGCGCACATCAGGCAGGGGATGTGATTTTTCGCGTAGGGACAGCCACAGTTCGTCCGACAGAAGGCTCGGACAACGTGCTGGGTCTGGGTTCATTTAATATCAATAACAACACGCAGATGGGATTAACCCTCGGTTACATGTTCACTGACAATATCGGGATGGAGTTGCTGGCAGCCACACCGTTCCAGCACAAAGTCGGTCTGCAAAGTACCGGGACTATCGCAGAAGTGAAACAATTACCGCCGTCTCTGATGGCGCAGTATTACTTTGGTGACCGTCAGGACAAATTGCGTCCGTACCTCGGAGTAGGTATCAACTACACCACATTTTATGACGCGGATTTCAACCAGACCGGGCGTGATGCCGGGCTGTCTGATTTAAGCGTCAAAGATTCCTGGGGTGTGGCAACGCAGGCTGGTCTGGATTACAACCTGGACGATAACTGGTTAATTAACATGTCTGTCTGGTGGATGGATATTGATACGGAAGTCAAATTCAAAGCTGGTGGTGAGCAGCAAAACATCAACACCCGGATCGACCCATGGGTCTTTATGTTTGGCGCCGGCTATCGTTTCTGATTTCCGGAAAGACGGTCCAAAAAAGAGGCGCTTCGGCGCCTCTTAGATTTTCAGTTTGCTACATTCCTGATTATTTCAGTCGCATATCATTCTCAATTGAACGCACACCGGCTACGCCGCGAGTCACTTCAACTGCACGGTTTGCATCTGCTGTTGACGTCACAAAACCACTCAACTGTACGCGGCCTTTAAAGGTCTCGACACTGATCTCAGTGGATTTAATGCTCTTATCTGCCAGCAGGGCAGATTTTACTTTTGTGGTGACGACGGTGTCATCGATGTAACCACCGGTTCCTTCTGATTTTTTGGTCGGCGCACAAGCGGCAACCGCCAGGACCACAACCGCTGCCATGCAGAATGCGGACAATGTTTTGAATAGCTTCATAAAATAACTCTCCATGATTTGTTATAAAACCAAAAGAAACAACATGTTAACTGAGCAGATGATATCTCTCTCATACAGTATCATTGATCTGCAGAGTAATTTTAGTTTGGATTATTGAAATGGGTAATACAAATTAAGCGGGGTAAAAAAAAGTAAGAAATTAAAAGAAACAGAACCTTAGTCACTGTATGACTGAGGTTCTGTCTGAGAGAGGGTTAAGCGCGGGTCGCGGCCTTCATTTCACTGACAAAGCGGGAAAGCTGAGCCAGCATTTCAGAAGGCTGATGCTGATTGTTTTCGATGATACGCACCGTCGCTGAACCGGAAATAGCACCGGCTGCGCCTGCGGCCAGCGTTTCTTTCACCTGTGACGGTTCGGAAATACCAAAGCCCTGCAAGGGTGGCGCGGCATTGTATTCACGTAACTTATCAACCAAGTGATTCAGCGGCGTCAGCGCGCGTTTTTCAGTGCCTGTCACGCCTGCACGTGACAGCAAGTAAGTGTATCCGCGGCCATGAGACGAAATCTCACGCAGCAAATCGTCAGAGGCATTTGGCGGACAGATGAAGATAGGAGCGATGCCGTGGCGTAACGCGGCCGCACGGAATGGCGCAGATTCTTCAAACGGCACATCGGCAACCAGCACCGAATCGACGCCCACTTCAGCGCAACGCTGATAGAAGGTTTCAATACCATTGTGGAACACCAGGTTGGCATACATCAGCAGGCCAATCGGAATATCCGGATGCTTTTCGCGAATACGGGCCAGCATGTTGAAGCATTGCGTTGGCGTCACACCCGCAGCAAAAGCACGCAGATTTGCATTCTGAATGGTCGGGCCATCGGCCAGAGGATCGGAGAACGGTACACCCAGTTCCAGTGCGTCGGCACCGGCTTCGATCAGCGTATCGATGATTGACAGTGACAGCTCAACGCCCGGATCGCCCAGCGTGACGAAAGGAACAAATGCGCCTTCTTTTTTGCTTTCCAGACGCTTGAATAATTGCTGATAACGTTCCATTAAATCTCTCCCCGGGCAGTCAGGATGTCGTGTACGGTGAAAATGTCTTTGTCGCCGCGGCCGGACAGGTTCACCACCAGAATCTGTTCTTTTTCTGGTGTTTCCTTGATCAGTTTCAGCGCGTAAGCCAGCGCATGAGAGGATTCCAGTGCAGGAATAATCCCTTCATGGCGGGACAATTCTTTAAAGGCATCCAGCGCTTCATCATCGGTAATCGACACATATTCTGCACGACCAATACTGTTGAGGAACGCGTGTTGCGGGCCGACGGACGGGAAATCCAGACCGGCTGAAATCGAGTAGGATTCTTCAATCTGACCTTCAGACGTCTGCATCATCGGTGCTTTCATGCCGAAGTAAATGCCGACGTGACCGTGTTTGAGCGGCGCGCCGTGTTGTCCGGTTTCAATGCCCAGACCACCCGGTTCAACGCCAATCAGCTTCACGCTGGTGTCGTCGATGAAATCCGCAAACATACCGATCGCATTGGAGCCGCCGCCGACGCAGGCAATCACCGCATTCGGCAGGCAGCCTTCGCGTTCCTGCATCTGCGCTTTGGTTTCTTCGCCGATCATACGCTGGAATTCACGCACGATGGTCGGATACGGATGCGGGCCTGCTGCCGTGCCCAGCATGTAGTGGGCTTTTTCATAGCTGCCGGACCAGTCACGCAGCGCCTCATTACAGGCATCTTTCAGCGTGGAAGAACCGCTATGTACCGGAATCACTTCAGCCCCCATCAGACGCATACGGAACACGTTTGGCGACTGACGCTCAATGTCTTTTGCGCCCATATAAATGCGGCATTTCAGGCCGAGCAGCGCACAGGCCAGTGCCGATGCCACGCCGTGCTGACCCGCGCCGGTTTCGGCGATGATTTCAGTTTTGCCCATGCGTTTGGCCAGTAATGCCTGACCCAACACCTGGTTAGTTTTGTGCGCGCCGCCGTGCAGCAAATCTTCACGCTTAAGGTACAGCTTGGTTTTGGTGCCTGCGGTCAGGTTTTTACACAGTGTCAGCGCGGTCGGGCGGCCTGCGTAGTTTTTCAGTAAATCAATGAATTCGGCCTGAAACTCAGGGTCGCGCTGTGCGCTGACAAAAGCTTCTTCCAGCTGAGCCAGCGCAGGCATCAGAATTTGCGGGACATACTGGCCGCCAAATTCGCCAAAGTAGGGATTAAGTAAAGTCATGTTATCGCGTCCTGTCTGTCAATTTTTGCGTCATTGCGTGCGGCTTAATACGCCCGCAATGTCTGGAATACGGCATTAATTTTCCCGGCATCTTTGATGCCCGGCTCGCTTTCAACACCGGAGTTGAAATCCAGGCCTGCGCAACCGAGTTGTGCGGCTTCGACGCAGTTATCTGCGCTCAGTCCACCGGCGAGCAAGGTATTGCTCAAATCCTGACCGGCCAGTTTGCTCCAGTCGAACCGGTGACCCGTGCCCCCTTTGCCGTTGTCCAGGACGTAACGATCCACGTGATTCAGGTCGCGCGCTGGCAATGTTTCTTTGACGCTCAGCGCTTTCCAGATCTGAACCGTTTGCGGCAAGGCTGTGCGCAGGGCATCGATATAAACCTGATCTTCGTCGCCATGAAGCTGCACGGCGGCCAGGTTTAATGTCTGAGCCGTCTGGGCCACTGTGGTGATTTCTTCATCGCGGAACACGCCGACATACTTCAGCGGTGCGCCGTTCTGCACTTCTTTCGCCTGCGTCTGTGTCACGAAACGCGGTGAGGCTTCAACAAAAATCAGCCCGCCATAAATAGCACCAGCTTCGTGCGCGGCTTTGGCATCCTGAGCGCGGGTCAGGCCACAGACCTTGTTTTCACCGAGCAGCACGCGACGAACGGCACTGCTCAGGTCTTGTTCCG
Source organism: Rahnella sp. GSA61A (assembly GCF_019969905.1). NCBI lineage: Bacteria > Pseudomonadati > Pseudomonadota > Gammaproteobacteria > Enterobacterales > Yersiniaceae > Rahnella > Rahnella sp. GSA61A. The sequence continues at coordinate 6,894 of NZ_JAHXYO010000006.1, forward strand.
ACATCAGCGCACTGCCGATCAGGAAGCCATTGGCGAAGCGGCTCAGTTCACGGATTTGTCCGTAAGTATTAATACCTGATTCACTGATGACCGTGACGCCATGCGGTACGCGCGGTGCCAGCTCACGGGTGCGGTTCAGGTCGATAGACAAATCGCGCAAATCGCGGTTATTGATACCGACGACTTTGGCTTTCAGTTTAACGGCGCGATCCAGTTCTTCTTCATTACTGGCCTCCGTCAGCACCCCCATGTTAAGGCTGTGAGCAACCGCGGCGAGCTGAACGTACTGATCGTCATCGAGCACTGACAGCATCAGCAAAATCGCATCAGCCTGATAGAAACGGGCCAGATGGATCTGATACGGGTCGATAATAAAATCTTTGCACAGCACAGGCTGTGTGACGGTTTTGCTCACCAGCGGCAGAAAATCAAAACTGCCCTGGAAGTATTTTTCGTCCGTTAATACTGAAATGGCGGAAGCATGGTCTTTATAAACACTGGCGATTTCTACCGGATCGAAGTTTTCGCGGATCTTGCCTTTCGACGGAGACGCTTGTTTGCACTCCAGAATAAAGGCGGTTCTTGCCCCTTGCAGGGCATGGTAGAAACTGCGCTGGCTCTGAGTTATGTCGTTCTGAAAGCTGGCCAGCGGTTGCTGATCTTTACGTGCCGCGACCCAAATTTCTTTATCGCGAACAATTTTGTGGAGCACGGTTTCCTGCTGCATCACTTATCCTCTTGCTGCCAATGCCACCACGCGCTGGTAGGGTTCACCGCTGCGCATGACGTCCAAAGCCTGTTGTGCATTTTGCTTTAAATCTTCCTGACCGAACAGACGCAGTAACATCGCTACATTAACGGCCACCGCGGCTTCATGGGCCGGATCTCCTTTACCTTGTAATAAGCGTGCCAGAATGTCACGGTTTTCTTCCGGCTCGCCACCCAGCAGGGATTCTATCGGATAATTATCCATACCGAAGTCCTGTGGCGTCAGTTCGTAAGTGGTTATTTGACCGTCTTTCAGCTCCGCAACCTGCGTTGCCGCGTGGATCGCCACTTCATCCATGCCGCCGCCGTGAACCACCGCAGCACGCTCATAACCCAGTGCCCGCAATGTTTCTGCAATCGGCTGCACCAGTTCGGGGCTGTACACGCCAATCAGTGCCAGCGGCGGACGTGCCGGGTTGATCAGCGGCCCGAGCACGTTAAACAGCGTGCGGGTTTTCAGCGATTTACGCACCGGCATCGCATGGCGGAAACCGGTGTGGTATTGCGGCGCGAACAGGAAACACACACCCAGATCATCCAGCGCGGCCCGGGATTCTTCCGCAGGCATATCCAGACGGATGCCAAAAGCAGCCAGTAAATCCGATGAGCCCGAACGGCTGGACACGCTGCGGTTGCCGTGTTTTGCCACCCGTGCCCCACACGCTGCCGCTACAAAGGCGCTGGCGGTGGAAATATTGATGCTGTTGGTGCCGTCGCCGCCGGTGCCGACAATGTCCGCAAACGGATAGTCAGGACGCGGGAACGGCTCGGCGTGTGCCAGCAATGCTTTGGCGGCGCCGGCGATTTCAGCCGGTTGCTCACCGCGCACTTTCATGCTGATTAATGCACCGGCCAGTTGCGCCGGTTCCAGTTCGCCATTCACGATGGCGGTAAATAGCTGCTGGCTTTCTTCCTGCGTCATTGTCTGAGCGCGGAACAGATTGTCGAGAATGCCGGGAATAGTTTGCGTTTGCATGACAGTTCTCCTTACGCCAAAGCCCAGGCCAGTGTCTGCTCAAGCAGACGGGCGCCCTGTGAAGTTAAAATGGATTCCGGATGGAACTGGAAACCGCAGACGCGATCTTCTTCGTGACGTACTGCCATCACCATATCGCCGTAGCGGGCGTTGACGGTCAGTCCCTCAGGGATCTGGCTGCCGACCAGCGAGTGATAACGCGCCACCGGCAGTGGATTGTTCATACCGGCGAACATCGCTTCGTTGTCATGCGTAATAGAAGAGGCTTTGCCGTGCAGGATTTCACCGGCCTGGCCGACGAAACCGCCGTAGGTTTCCACAATTGCCTGATGACCGAGACAGATACCGATAATCGGCAACTGACCGCGCAGACGTTTGAGCAGCTCAGGCATGCAACCGGCTTCGGACGGCGTACCCGGTCCCGGAGAAAGCACCAGCACCGGTTTTTCCAGTTGGCTGAGTTTTTCGATAATCACGTCAGCCGGGATCTGATTGCGATAAATCACCACGTTATGTCCGCTCGAGCGCAACTGATCGACGAGGTTGTATGTAAAGGAATCGACGTTATCGATGAGTAAGATATCGGCCATCTTAAAATACCTCTTTCGCATTATGGGCGGTGGCGATGGCACGCAGCACTGCACGGGCTTTATTACGGGTTTCGTCGGCTTCGGCTTGCGGAACGGAATCGAGCACCACACCGCCCCCAGCCTGTACGGTGGCGATGCCGTCTTCGACATAGGCGGAGCGGATCACGATGCAGGTATCTAAATCACCGTGAGCGGTGAAGTAACCCACTGCGCCGCCGTAGCTTCCGCGACGGGTTTGCTCGGAGGCAGAAATCAGCTGCATGGCGCGCACTTTCGGTGCGCCGGTCAGTGTGCCCATGTTCATCACGGCCTGATAAGCGTGCAGTACGTCGAGGTCATGACGCAGCGTGCCAACCACGCGGGACACCAGATGCATCACGAAGGAATAGCGGTCAACTTTGGTCAGGTCGGCGACGTAACGGCTGCCCGGTTCGCAGATCCGTGCCAGATCGTTACGCGCCAAATCCACCAGCATCAGATGTTCGGCCAGCTCTTTATGGTCAGTCCGCATTTCCAGTTCGATGCGGCTGTCGAGATCCAAATCCAGTGAACCGTCAGCGCGGCGACCACGAGGGCGTGTACCGGCAATCGGATAGATTTCAATCTGACGATTTGTCGCGTCGTATTTCAGCGCACTTTCCGGCGACGCGCCGAACAACGTGAAATCGTTATCCTGCATGAAGAACATATACGGGCTCGGGTTGTTGTTTTTCAGCGTTTCATAAGCGGCCAGCGGAGCAGGGCACGGCAGTGAGAAACGACGTGAAGGCACCACCTGGAAAATTTCACCGGCGCGGATCGCCACTTTCATCTTCTCTACCACGGCACCAAACTCTTCATCGCTCTGATTTACGCTCAGTTGCATTTCCGGCACGCTCTGGTGCGGAATGGCGTGCGGCGGTAGCTGTAACTGGTGCTGCAGTTGTTCAAGGCGGGCTTGCAGACGCTGTTTCTCTTCCGGCGACGGCGTAAACAGGCTGGCCTGCAAACGACATGAACGGTTCTGATGGTCGAGTACCAGCAGAGTTTCTGCCAGATAGAAGCAGAAATCCGGGCAACGCTGGTCAGACTCTAATGCCGGTAAATCTTCAAAACCGGCGACCAGATCGTAGGCAAACAGACCGCCGAGGAACATCGCTTCGCGCTCATCGGCAGGCGCTTCAACTGAGGTCAGGATGCTGCGTAACGCATCAAACACGGAGCGCGAACGCAGGCGGGCGTCTTCATCCTGCATCTGGTCGATGGACGGGAAACTCAGCTCGCGGCCATTCGGACGCACGTCGTTACGCATTTCAGCCGGTAACGCGGTGTCAATCAGTGAGAGTAATGACGCGCCGTTTGGCGTGAGTGCCTGAATCGAAACCCGGGAACCCAGCGCCGTGATGCGCAGGGCGCTGTCGACAATCAACAGGCTCTTCAGGTTTTCTTTGCTGGTCACTTCGGAGGACTCCAGCAGCAGGGTCGCCGGACGGGCGCCGCACAACTGATGGAAAATGGCCGTCGGGTCGCCGCGGTAACATCCTTCTGCGGTCAGCAATTCTAAACGTGGTTTCTGAATAGTCATTTTGCTTCCTGAAATTTTCTCAACGTTTGTATTAAACGGATTTCAAATTAGACGGCCACAAAAAAGCCCGCATTATGCGGGCTTCGGAAATCTTGCAGCGTCTGATGACAGCTATGCGTGATTACTCCGCCCGACAAGGGGAAGTACGCCACCAGCTGAGAACCGCCATCATGTAAGTTTTCATCATCAGACACTCTTGTTTGTTTATGAAGCTATCGTTTTTAAAACGTAAGCTTTCTGAATCGGTTTGTCACGGTGTTCATTGCTGAGCTATTCCGTGAACTTGCGTACTAGTAAACTAGTTCAGAGATGTAAAGTCAACCCTCTTTTAGCGCAATTTCCCCCTTTGGTGCGGCGACGTTGTGCAAACAGTGTTGTTATAGCACTGTAACAGTGCGTAACGGCCGGGTGAAATCATCCCTAACGTGCAACGCACTAACGCGTTATGATATGTGCTGCATTCAGAAACAGGTTAATTCCCCACGTGACGATGACTTTACCAACAAACACTTCGCCTTCAGCAGACGACCAGATAACCCGCAACGCATTTACCCTTTACGATCTCCACAGCCATACCACGGCATCTGACGGCTATTTAACACCGGAAGCGCTGGTGGCGCGTGCAGTAGAAATGCGTGTCGGCGTACTGGCGATCACCGATCACGACAGCACGGAAGGGCTGGCGCGGGCAGCGCGGGCGATTGCTGACAATCAGCTGCCACTGCAACTGGTAAACGGTGTCGAGATTTCTACGCTGTGGGAAAATCATGAGATCCATATTGTCGGGCTGGGTATCGACCCGGGGCATCCGGCGATGGTGGAATTACTGAAAGTGCAGGCCGATTTGCGTCAGCAGCGTGCGCAGGAAATGGGCCGTCGTCTGGCGAAAGCGCGCATCGAAGGCGCGTGGGAAGGTGCGTTACGTCTGGCCGATGGCGGAGCCGTCACCCGTGCACATTTTGCCCGTTATCTGGTGGAATTCGGCGCGGCTGACAACATTGCGCAGGTATTCAAAAAATACCTCGCCAAGGGCAAGACCGGCTACGTTCCGCCACAGTGGTGTACAATAGAACAAGCGATTGATGCAATTCATCAGTCTGGCGGACAGGCGGTTGTCGCCCATCCGGGACGTTATGAACTGTCCACAAAATGGCTGAAACGCTTACTGGCGTTCTTTGCTGAACAGGGTGGCGACGCGATGGAAGTCGCGCAATGTCAGCAGGCACCCAATGAGCGTGCACAACTGGCGGCTTACGCCCGTGATTATCAGTTGCTCGCCTCACAGGGATCTGATTTCCATCAGCCTTGTTCGTGGATTGAGCTGGGGCGCAAACTTTGGCTTCCCGCAGGCGTAGAACCGGTATGGCAACACTGGCCGGTCGCCGGGAAACAGCCTGAAATTGAACCGGTCTGAAGCCCGACCGCAGAAGAAGAATTAAGAGGGAAAAATGAGTCAATATTTTTATATTCATCCGGAAAACCCGCAACCCCGCCTGATTAATCAGGCCGTAGAATTGCTGCGCAAAGGCCAGGTTATCGTGTATCCGACAGATTCCGGTTATGCACTGGGTTGCCGTCTGGAAGAGAAAAACGCCATGGAGCGTATTTGCCGGATTCGTCAGCTGGACAGCAACCATAACTTCACCCTGGTGTGCCGTGATTTGTCTGAGCTGTCGACTTACGCCTATGTGGATAACGCGGCTTTCCGCCTGATGAAAAACAACACGCCGGGCAATTACACGTTCATCCTGAAAGCGACCAAAGAAGTGCCGCGCCGTCTGATGAGCGAGAAACGTAAAACGATCGGCCTGCGCGTGCCGTCCAATCCGATTGCGATTGCCTTGCTGGAGGCGCTGGGCGAGCCGCTGATGTCGACCACGCTGATGCTGCCGGGCAATGACTTTGCAGAATCCGATCCGGAAGATATCAAAGATCATTTGGGCAAGGTGGTGGATCTGGTGATTGACGGCGGGTCTATTGGTCAGCAGCCTACCACGGTGGTTGATCTGACAGAGGCTGCGCCCGAAGTGGTGCGTGAAGGCGCGGGCGATCCGACACCGTTCCTCTGAGGCTTGTTTGAAAAATAACCGGACTGCAACGTTTTTTGCAGGATACAAATTGCATATAAATGTGTATAATGGCAGGCTGACTTTTTTCTAAGTCATTGTAATGATACGCAATAACTGAATTTTTGCGGGCAGATGACAAATCAGGTCATGCTGCCGGCTCCCCCCGACGCCTGTGAAGGCGACAAATGAGGCTGCTCAATGAGCGAGAAGTATAATTCCCAGAAGCACACCAGCGACAAATCCAAAGCATCACGTCCATCTGGTGACAAGCCAAAAAGTGGCAGGAATTCCGGCGCAGCAAAAAGCCGTCCGGAACCGTCGCGGGCTGAAAAGCGCGGCGAAAAGCCACGTACTGACAAACCACGCAGCGACAAACCGCGCAGCGACAAGCCACGTTCAGACAAACCACGTTCTGACGCAGGCCGCAGCGATTCGCGTTCTGAATCCCGTATCGACAATTCACGTATAGAAAAAGCACGCAGCGGCAAACCGGGTCGTCCGGAACATGCACGCGGTGAAAAGCCACGTACGTTGAAACCTCGCGGAACCAAACCTAAAGCTGAAGCACTGTTTGATGAAAACGGTGACGAAGAAGAAGTGAAATACCAGAAGCCGAAGAACGCACTGGACAGCACCGAAGGTCAAAGCGAAAAACTGCAAAAAGTCCTCGCCCGCGCAGGTCATGGTTCACGTCGTGAAGTTGAAGCGATGATCCAGGCTGGCCGCGTCAGCGTTGACGGTAAAATTTCTACGCTGGGCGACCGCGTGGAAGTCACCGGCGGTACCAAAATTCGTCTTGATGGACACGTTCTGTCAGTGATGGAATCTCAGGACACCGTTTGCCGCGTACTGGCGTACTACAAGCCTGAAGGCGAGTTGTGTACACGCAATGATCCGGAAGGCCGTCCGACCGTCTTTGACCGTCTGCCAAAAATGCGCGGTTCCCGCTGGATCGCCGTAGGTCGTCTGGACGTTAACACGTCAGGCCTGCTGTTATTCACCACCGACGGTGAACTGGCTAATCGCCTGATGCACCCGAGTCGTGAAGTTGAGCGTGAATATGCCGTACGTGTTTTCGGTCAGGTTGATGATGAAAAAATCAAACAACTGAGCCGTGGCGTGCAGCTGGAAGACGGTCCTGCGGCGTTCCGCTCGATCAAATTCCAGGGCGGTGAAGGTTTGAACCAGTGGTACAACGTGACCCTGACAGAAGGACGTAACCGCGAGGTTCGTCGTCTGTGGGAAGCTGTTGGCGTACAGGTAAGCCGTCTGATCCGCGTGCGTTACGGTGATCTGAATCTGCCTAAAGGCCTGCCTCGCGGTGGCTATAAAGAGCTGGATCTGCCAGACATCAACTATCTGCGCACACTGGTCGACATGACGGAAGAAACGGTCAGCAAACTGCCGGTTGAGCGTGATCGTCGTCGCGTAAAAGCCAACCAGATCCGTCGTGCTGTGAAGCGCCATACTCAGGTTGCACCGACGCGCCGCACTACCGGCCCGGCAAAACGGGGTTAATCGCTGACAAGCGAGGCACTTGCGTCTATGCTCATAAACCGCAGTCAGTGACTGCGGTTTTTTTTTGCTCAAAATTCAGGGCATAACATTATTCTGCATCCACCCTGTTCATGAATACTCTTCAGTAATACAACGCAAGGAGCTGATTATGATGCTAATCACCGGAGGTGCCCGCAGTGGTAAAAGCCATTTTGCTGAGCAGATAGCAGAGAAACGTGGCGGCGAGGTGCTGTATATCGCCACCTCGGTCGTTACTGATGCCGAAATGGCGGATCGCATCCGTTATCACCAGCAACAACGTCCGGCTCACTGGCATACGTTTGAAAGCTATCGTGATCTGGGGGATGTCGTACTCGCGCATCAGGCGCAGTTTCCGACCATTATTATCGAGTGCATCACGACGTTGATTACCAATCTTCTGTTTGATCTGGCCGGTGAAACACCGCCGGAACACATGGATTTTGACGCAATAGAACAGCATATTTTTGCGCAAACCACGAAACTGATGGAAGCTGCGCAACATCCTGAATATGAAGTGATTATTGTCACTAATGAAGTGGGGATGGGCATTGTGCCGGATAACCTGCTGGCGCGGCGTTTTCGTGATATTGCGGGGCGGGTGAATCAGCAACTGGCTGCCGCGGCGGATGATGTCTACCTGATTGTCTCCGGCATTCCGGTACCGGTGAAAACATCGGAATAAAACGACTCAGAACAGGGTGTTTATTATGGCTTTATGGCGGCTGTTTCTCGCGACATTGCAGTTTCTCACCCGCATCCCGGTCAGGGATCGCTGGTGCGATGGCATTGAACTGAAAGAGTATGCACGCGGCATTGTCTGTTTTCCGCTGGTCGGGCTGGTTATCGGTTTACTGTCCGCGCTGGTGTGGCAGATTTTAATGCCGCATATCGGTGTGCTTCCGGCGGCGATTGCCGTTGTCATTGCACATATTATGCTGACCGGCGGTTTACATCTCGACGGGCTGGCCGACAGTTGCGACGGTTTATTTTCGGTGCGCAGCCGGGAGCGTATTCTCGAGATTATGCGCGACAGCCGGATCGGCACCAACGGCGCGCTGGCGCTGATTGTGGCTGTTCTGTTACGAACCGCACTGGTTTATCAGATGAACGCCGACGGATTGCCGGTGCTGGCGTTTCTTATCGTCACGCCGGTTGTCGGGCGGAGCATGATGGCGGTGATGATGTACCGTCAGGCTTATGCCCGCGAGTCAGGAATGGGCAATTTGTTTATTGGTAAGATCAGCGAAGGGCGCTTTGGTATCACATTACTGTTGATGGCAACGCTGGTGCTGCTCATCGGCGGGTTATTCTCCCTGTTTGCATTACTGGTGACGTTGCTGTTTGTTCTCGGTTTCCGGCGTTTTGTCGCCACGCGCATTGGCGGCCAGACCGGCGATACGCTGGGCGCGGCATGCGAATTGAGTGAACTGGTCTTTCTGTTTTTCCTGTTATGGCACTGAGACAAGGGACAAAATTATGAAACTGTATCTGATACGGCACGGACAAACTCAGGCTAACGTTAACGGCGTTTTTTGCGGCAGCAGCGACATTGCGCTGACCGCCGAGGGTGAGCGACAGGCGCAGCATGTGGCGCGTCAGCTGGCTTCTACTTCGCTTGATGCACTGATTCACACGGATATGCGCCGCAGCCGCGATACGGCGGGCATTATTGCTTACGGGCGCGAACTGGCAATGGAAACTCAGCCGCTGTTGCAGGAAATGGGGTTTGGTGAGTGGGAAATGCGTCATCACAAAGAACTCGAAGCCTCGCAGGCAGAAGGCTATCAGGCCTGGTGTCAGGACTGGCAAAAGGCCGACGTACCGCAAGGTGAGTCATTTACAGATTTCACTCAGCGTATCCGGCAGGCGTTGCAGCAGTTGCATTTGCGTCCGCAGGAAAGCAGGCTGGCAATAGTCGCGCATCAGGGTTCACTCAGCCTGCTGCTGGCGATGATGCTGAAACTGGCACCGGCTGACATGTGGCGTTTTCCGTTTAAGCAAGGCTGCCTGTGTGAAATTGATCTCAGCCCCGGCGCTTGTGTCATTCAGCGTTTTAATGACAGCGGTATTTAACTTTTAAACTGGTAAGGACAACCCGATGGCTTCTCTGGCCAATATTATCCGTCAGATTGCTGAACCCGATGCACAGGCCGCACAAACGGCTGCTGCGCGGCTCGACAGTCTGGTAAAACCTTTAGGCAGTCTTGGCCGCCTGGAACAACTGGCGATTCAGCTGTCATCCATCCGGGGTGATCAGCCTTTGCATTTTCCGAGCAAAGAAGTGCTGGTGATGGCGGCCGATCATGGCGTGTGGCAGGAAGGCGTCACACCCTCCCCGCAGGAGGTAACGGCGATTCAGGCGGTGAACATCGTGCAGGGCAAAGCCGGGGTTTCTGTGCTGGCTCGGGTAGCCGGGGCGCAGGTGACGCTGATTGACTGCGGAATCATTGGGCCGGATATTCCCGGTACGCTGAATCACAAAGTTGCGCAGGGAACCGGCAATATTGCCACCGGCCCGGCGATGACGCGCGAACAGGCGGAATCTTTACTGATCTGGTGTGCGGAACGGGTGATCGCGAAAGCTGAAAACGGTTTATCCCTGCTGGCTGTCGGTGAGCTCGGGATGGCAAACACCACGCCGGCGGCGGCGATGGTGGCGGTGCTGACCGGCGCTGCGCCAGCGCAAACCGTCGGGCTGGGTGCGAATCTTCCGCCGGACAGACTGGCGCATAAAATCAGCGTGGTCGAAAAAGCCATTGCGGTAAATCAGCCGGATCCGTCAGATGCACTGGATGTGATGGCGAAAGTCGGGGGATTCGAACTGGTAGCCATGGCGGGTGCGATGATTGGCGCGGCGGCGGCGGGAATTCCGCTGGTGCTGGATGGCTTCCTTTCTTACGCGTCGGCGCTGGCGGCGTGTCAGTTAGCACCTGCGCTGAAACCCTATCTTATCCCTTCGCATATTTCAGCAGAGCAGGGCGCAACGCTGGCGCTTGAAGCGCTGGGCCTGCAACCGTATTTCGATCTGAATTTACGACTGGGCGAGGGCAGCGGCGCGGTGCTGGCGTTACCGCTGATTGATGCTGCCTGTGCTGTCCATAACGAAATGGCGACGCTGGCGGAGTGTCAGATAGCGCTTTAAAAGTTAAAGCAGGGCGTTACCAGTCAATGCCCTGCTGCGCCATAATTCCGGCGTCAAACGCATGTTTCACCGGACGGAGTTCGCTGACGGTATCGGCCATTTCCAGCAGATCACGATGGCAGCCGCGCCCGGTGATAATCACGGTCTGGTGCGCGGGACGGGCTTTCAGCGCATCCACCACGTCCTGCAAATCCAGATAGCCAAAACTGACCATATACGTCAGTTCATCAAGCACCACGAGATCTAATGATGCATCAGCCAGCATCCGTTTACCGTGCTGCCAGACAGCCTGGCAGGCTTCGGTATCCGTTTCTTTATTCTGCGTTTCCCAGGTAAAACCGGTCGCCATCACCTGAAATTCCACGCCATGAGGCTCGAGCAGATTTTTCTCGCCGTTAGGCCATTCACCTTTAATAAACTGGATCACTGCCGCGCGCATGCCATGGCCGACAGCGCGGGTCACCGTGCCAAATGCCGCCGTGGTTTTGCCCTTACCGTTACCGGTAAATACAATCAGTATTCCGCGCTGTTCTTTGGCGGCGTCAATGCGCGCATCAACCTGTTCTTTCAGCTTTTGCTGGCGCTGTTTATGGCGATCTTCAGTCATCAGAGACTCCGTGATTATTTATTCTGCCGGACCGGCTTTGCGCCCTGGCTGGGCATCAAAACTGATACCTGTTTTACGGCGGCTGTCATCGCCCATCAGATACAGATACAGCGGCATAATATCAGCCGGTGTCTTGAGTTTATCTTTGTTTTCATCGGGGAACGCGGAGGCGCGCATGCTGGTGCGTGTGCCGCCAGGATTGATGCAGTTGACGCGCAGGCCGGTATGCTTATGTTCTTCGGCCAGCACCTGCATCATACCTTCGGTGGCGAATTTTGACACGGCGTAAGCACCCCAGCCGCTGCGGCCTTCGCGTCCGACGCTGGACGTGGTGAACACCAGCGAAGAACTGGCAGATTTCAGCATCAGCGGCAGTAACGACTGGGTCAGCATAAACGTGGCGTTCACATTGACCTGCATGACGTTCATCCAGTCCTGCAACTTAATCTCAGCCATTGGCGTGATGTCAGTCAGCAATCCGGCGTTGTGCAAAACGCCGTCCAGATGCGGCACCCATGCAGCGATTTGATCTGCGACGCGCTGGCAGTCCTGCTGACTGGCGGTCTGTAAATCCAGTGCATAAATGAAAGCCGGTCGCAGATTACGTGCGGCAATTTCCTGCTGCACACTGGCCAGTTTACTCTCAGTACGGCCCAGTAAAATCACCTGCGCGCCGAAACGGGCATACGTCAGTGCGGCTTCACGGCCGATGCCGTCGCCGGCGCCAGTGACCAGAATGATACGGTTATTGAGCAAATCGGATTTAGGATGATAATGCACGGTCAGTCCTCTTAAGGGGGGCGGCGATGTGGCGGTAAATGACGTCATCACATCAGGCGCTCTTCATATCAAAAATGGCGGAAACGGGAGATATTGCGCTCAACCAGAGTCCGGCATTTTGGTGAAAATTTTAGCTTTTTCGGGTGCAATCACCGCTTATATGCCTCAAATGGGCATGAGTTTCAATGATTAACCGAAAAGCGGGCAGCTCTTTTGTAACAAAATTGGAACACAGACGCACTCTGTTTTACGTCTGAGTCATGATGTCATCTTCGAACAAGACGTCAGTGCGGCGATTGTTTAGAATGTTTAACATCTTTCTTACCACGGTTTTATTACCACGTTGAAAAGGCGGTATGTGTGGATTTACTTTCTCTTTATGGGCTATTTTTGGCCAAAGTCGTGACCGTTGTGATCGCCATCGGCGCGCTGGTCGTGTTGTTTGTCGGCCTCCGTCAGCGTAAATCTCACGGCAAAGGTGAGTTACACCTGGTCGATTTAGGTGAACAGTATCGCGAAATGCAACGTGAAATGCGCAGTGCGCGCATGAACCCTGCCGAACTTAAAATTCGCAGCAAGGAACTGAAGAAAAAGGATAAAGCGGAAGCAAAACAGAAAAAACTGCAAGCCAAAACCGGCAGTTCGAAAAGCAAACCTTGCCTGTATGTACTCGATTTCAAAGGCAGTATGGATGCCCACGAAGTCACCTCACTGCGGGAAGAAATCTCGGCGGTGCTGGCCGTCGCAACACCGGAAGACGAAGTGTTGTTGCGCCTCGAAAGCCCGGGCGGTGTGGTGCACGGTTACGGCCTGGCGGCATCACAACTTGTGCGTCTGCGTCAGAGCGGTATTCGTCTGACGGTTGCGGTAGATAAAGTCGCAGCCAGTGGCGGTTACATGATGGCCTGTGTGGCGGACAGGATTGTCGCCGCGCCGTTTGCCATCATCGGTTCGATCGGCGTGGTGGCGCAGATCCCAAACTTTAACCGTTTGCTCAAACGAAATGACATTGATATTGAGTTGCACACGGCGGGCGAGTTTAAACGTACCCTGACGTTGCTGGGTGAAAATACCGAAGAAGGTCGTGAAAAGTTCCGTGAAGATCTGAATGAAACGCATGTGCTGTTTAAAGAGTTTGTTCATCAGAACCGGCCGTCGCTGGACATCGATGCGGTAGCCACCGGTGAGCACTGGTTTGGTACCCAGGCGCGTGAAAATGGCCTGATTGATGCTATTGGTACCAGTGATGATTTACTGATTGCAGAAATGAAAAATCATGAAGTAATTGCGGTGCGTTACAGCCGTCGTAAACGCATGATGGACCGTTTCACCGGCAGCGCGGCAGAGAGTGCTGATCGCCTGTTCCTGCGCTGGTTACAACGCAGTCAGAAACCGCTGCTGTAATCTATTTTTTTCGCAAGGCATAAAATAAAAAGGGACGAATGTCCCTTTTTAATCCTGCGGATTAAGCCCCGCCGTTTACCGGTGGTGTATACCTTTATTAGCGATTGTTTTATCTCAATCTTCGAGATGGTATTTTTCTGAAAAAAGATGAGCCAGGTGTTTAAACATATTAAATACCGCAGTGGTTTTTCTGGTCGGTAAACCGTCTTCATCCATGAAAAACTCCCCGCGGAAAACCAGCACATTGCCTTTCTGCTCAACCTCTGTCGCCAGCATTCCATGCATGTAATCTTCGTGCTCACGGATAACCTTATTCGCTTCGACCAGTAAAGCTTCGCGACTAATTGCCGATGTATTTTCGTGCATGATATTTACTCCCCACTATAATTGCTGACGTTATTGTAATCCTGACGCAGATAAAACCGCAAATCTGCTGGGGGTAATCTGCTTAATCGCTCTGGTTATAATTTGAGCACCTTTATAAAAAACGGGCGCGTATTGGCGAAAAGGGCCTTTCCGTGTTAATTAGTTTGCGTGACGATTTTTATCAGGTAGAGTGTGGGATTTTGTGGCTTCAGGTGGAATGTTTTGTTTACGCTTGGTCATTATTTGACTTAAAAATGGGCGCATTCTGCTGAGCCCTGTCTGGTTAATCCCTCGCAGAATCAGTGTTTTGAACCTCTGGAAGTCAGTTCGCTCCTTCTTTTAAAGAAATCAGTTGACGTTCTGACTCACTGCCGCAATATAAAAAAAGACGTGATATTGTGCCGCGGCATAACTAGACAAAATCTTCTTCAGATGATGAAGAATCATTCAGGTAAAGGTAATTATGGGCAAAGCTCTCGTAATAGTTGAGTCCCCGGCAAAAGCCAAAACGATTAATAAATATTTAGGAAATGACTACGTTGTTAAGTCCAGCGTTGGTCATATCCGTGATTTACCGACCAGTGGATCCGCTGCTAAAAAGACCGCCGACTCAACCGAAGAAAAAACAAAGAAAAAAGTAAAAAAGGATGAGAAAACCGCGCTGGTTAATCGCATGGGCGTCGATCCGTATCACGGTTGGGAAGCACAATACGAAATACTTCCGGGTAAAGAAAAAGTTGTTGCTGAGTTAAAAGCGTTAGCGGAAAAAGCTGACCACATCTATCTCGCAACCGACCTTGACCGCGAAGGAGAGGCGATTGCCTGGCATTTGCGGGAAGTGATTGGTGGTGATGACAAACGTTTCAGCCGTGTCGTTTTTAACGAAATTACCAAGAACGCGATTCAAAACGCCTTTAAAGAACCTGGCGAACTGAATATTGATCGTGTGAATGCTCAGCAGGCGCGTCGTTTCATGGACCGCGTGGTGGGTTACATGGTTTCTCCGCTGCTGTGGAAGAAAATTGCCCGTGGTTTATCCGCAGGTCGTGTTCAGTCCGTGGCAGTGCGTCTGGTCGTCGAGCGTGAGAAAGAAATCAAAGCGTTCGTGCCGGAAGAATACTGGGAATTGCATGCGGATTTGCTGGCGAAGAAAGAAACCGCGCTGCAAATGGAAGTCACGCATCATCTCGAAAAACCGTTCAAACCGGTCAATAAAGAACAAACTCACGCGGCCGTTTCGCTGCTTGAAAAAGCGCGTTACACCGTGGTGGATCGTGAAGACAAACCGACCAGCAGCAAGCCGGGTGCGCCTTTCATTACTTCCACACTGCAACAGGCGGCCAGTACGCGTCTGAGCTTCGGTGTGAAGAAAACCATGATGATGGCCCAGCGTCTTTACGAAGCCGGTCATATTACCTATATGCGTACGGACTCCACTAACCTGAGTCAGGACGCCGTGGAAATGGTGCGCGGCTATATTGGCGAGAATTTTGGTGATAAATACCTGCCGAAAGCGCCGCTGCAATACAGCAATAAAGAGAATTCTCAGGAAGCGCACGAAGCGATTCGTCCTTCTGACGTGGCCGTGATTTCAGAACAACTGAAAGATATGGAAGCGGATGCTCAACGTCTGTATCAGCTAATCTGGCGTCAGTTTGTGGCCTGTCAGATGACACCGGCTCAGTACGACTCCACTACGCTGACGGTGAAAGCGGGCGATTACTCTCTGCGCGCCAAAGGTCGTACGCTGCGTTTTGATGGCTGGACCAAAGTCATGCCGGCGTTGCGTAAAGGCGACGAAGACAGAACCTTGCCGGCGATCGAAGTGGGTACGGATCTGGAGCTGCAACAACTGCTGCCCACCCAGCATTTCACCAAGCCGCCTGCGCGTTTCAGCGAAGCGTCTCTGGTTAAAGAACTGGAAAAACGTGGCATTGGCCGTCCGTCTACCTATGCGTCGATCATTTCGACCATTCAGGACAGGGGTTACGTTCACGTTGAAAACCGTCGCTTCTACGCAGAAAAAATGGGGGAAATCGTTACCGATCGTCTGGAAGATAACTTCCGTGAATTGATGAACTACGATTTCACCGCACGTATGGAAGACGGGCTGGATCAGGTCGCCAACAACAAGGCGGAATGGAAAGCCGTTCTGGATGAATTCTTCACTGAATTCAGTAAGCAGCTGGAAACTGCTGAGAAAGACCCGGAAGAAGGCGGTATGCGCCCGAATCAGATGGTGTTGACCAGCATTGAATGCCCGACCTGCGGACGTCCGATGGGGATCCGTACCGCCAGCACTGGCGTGTTCCTCGGTTGTTCCGGCTACGCCTTGCCGCCGAAAGAGCGCTGCAAAACCACCATCAACCTGATTGCTGATGCCGAAGTGCTGAACATTCTGGAAGGTGATGAAGCCGAAGCCAACGCGCTGCGTGCGAAGCGTCGTTGCGTCAAATGCGGCACGGCGATGGACAGCTATCTCATCGATAATCAGCGCAAATTGCATGTTTGTGGTAACAACCCGGAATGTGATGGCTATGAAATCGAAGAGGGTGAGTTCCGCATCAAGGGTTATGACGGCCCGATTGTTGAGTGCGAAAAATGTGGCTCTGAAATGCACCTGAAAATGGGACGTTTCGGTAAGTACATGGGCTGTACCAACGACGAATGCAAAAACACCCGTAAGATTTTGCGAAACGGTGACGTTGCGCCGCCGAAAGAAGATCCGGTTCCGCTACCGGAATTGCCGTGTGAGAAATCAGACGCCTATTTCGTGCTGCGTGACGGTGCGGCAGGGGTATTCCTGGCTGCCAACACGTTCCCTAAATCGCGCGAAACCCGTGCGCCGCTGGTGGAGGAACTGAAGCGCTTCAAAGACCGCTTGCCGGAAAAACTCAGCTATCTGGCCGATGCGCCGGTGGCCGATCCGGAAGGCAATAAATCAATGGTGCGTTTCAGCCGTAAAACCAAGCAGCAGTATGTATCTTCAGAAAAAGACGGCAAAGCCACTGGCTGGACCGCTTTCTTTGTCGACGGTAAGTGGGTCGAAGGCAAAAAATAATTATCGCCGTCATACCTTAAGCTGTTAAGCAGTTGTAAAAAACCAGTCTTCCGGACTGGTTTTTTTATTGCATTAAGATCTATCATCGCGGAGTTATGCGTGTTTTTATTATCAGTCTGCGACAGTCCTCGATTATCGTTATGTTCTTCGGGTATACATGACGCTAATAATGGATATAATTGTTATATAAAATTTATTCTTATGCACTTAAGTAATAAGTTAATGCGTCTGGGGCATAAAAACGGTGCGTTCACAGACTTCCGGTAGTCGATAAAAAATCATTTCCAGACTGTTCAGCCAACGGATGAACAGGGATGGCGACAGGGTTTGAAACCAGGGTGGTATGAGATATGAAATTGCAGCAACTGCGCTACATCGTAGAGGTTGTTAATCACAATCTGAACGTCAGTTCGACGGCAGAAGGCCTGTACACGTCGCAGCCTGGGATCAGCAAACAAGTGCGGATGCTGGAAGATGAACTCGGGATCCAGATTTTTTCCCGCAGCGGTAAACATCTGACACAGGTCACGCCGGCAGGGCAGGAAATCATCCGTATTGCCCGTGAAGTATTGTCTAAAGTGGATGCGATCAAAGCTGTTGCTGGTGAGCATACCTATCCGGACAAAGGTTCGCTGTATGTCGCGACGACGCATACGCAGGCGCGTTATGCCTTACCGAATGTGATTAAAGGCTTTATCGAGCGTTATCCGCGCGTTTCATTGCATATGCACCAGGGGTCGCCGACGCAGATTGCTGAAGCAGTTTCAAAGGGCAATGCGGATTTTGCTATCGCCACCGAAGCGCTCCATCTGTATGACGATCTGATCATGCTGCCTTGCTACCACTGGAACCGTGCCGTGGTGGTTCAGCCTGATCATCCGCTGGCAGGTAAAGAGAAAGTCACCATTGAGGAACTGGCAGCTTATCCGATTGTGACCTATACCTTCGGCTTCACTGGTCGTTCAGAACTGGATACCGCGTTTAACCGCGCCGGTCTGACGCCACGCATTGTATTCACCGCCACCGATGCTGACGTCATCAAAACCTATGTCCGCCTGGGGCTGGGCGTCGGTGTCATCGCCAGCATGGCAGTGGATCCGGTTCAGGATCCGGATCTGGTGACCGTGGATGCGAGTGATATTTTCACCTACAGCACCACCAAAATCGGTTTCCGTCGCAGTACATTCCTGCGCAGCTATATGTACGATTTTATCCAGCGCTTTGCGCCGCACCTGACACGTGATGTGGTTGATACCGCTATTTCCCTGCGCTCCAACGAAGACATTGAAGAAATGTTCAAAGATATTAAGCTGCCGACAAAATAAGTCGTCATCCTCTATTTTTATCTCCCTGAGATCCCGCCGCATCCTCACCGAAGCGGCGGGATTTTTTTTGCCTGATGATCAGTTTGAGCTGTTATCAAAATGTTAACGATAATTTGTGTTATCTTTAACTATGCACTTATAAGCCAGCGGGTTATTACTCATGGCCACGCTGAGCGCTAAAGGAGAAGCTATGTCGTCTATTCGCAAGAACAGTCTGGATAAGCTGGCAGTCCGGGAGAAAGAATTTTACTACTACAGCCTGCCACTCGCTGCCAAAACGTTGGGTGATGTTCAGCGCCTGCCAAAATCCCTCAAAGTTTTACTCGAAAATTTACTGCGCCACGTTGATGGTGACACTGTCACAGAAAGCGATCTACAGGAACTGGTCGAATGGCAGAAAACCGGTCATGCCGACCGCGAAATTGCTTATCGTCCGGCGCGCGTACTGATGCAGGATTTTACGGGTGTACCTGCCGTGGTGGATCTGGCCGCGATGCGCCAGGCGGTAAAACGCCTCGGCGGGAATGTCGAACAGGTAAACCCGTTGTCGCCTGTTGATCTGGTCATCGACCACTCCGTCACAGTGGATGAATTCGGTGATGATGAGGCGTTTGGTGAGAACGTTCGTCTCGAAATGGAGCGCAACAACGAGCGCTATCAGTTCCTGCGCTGGGGGCAAAAAGCCTTTAACCGTTTCCGCGTAGTGCCGCCTGGCACGGGTATTTGTCATCAGGTCAACCTGGAATATCTTGGACAAACCGTCTGGTACGAAGAGCAGGATGGCAAAACGATGGCCTATCCCGACACGCTGGTCGGAACGGATTCACATACCACGATGATTAACGGTCTGGGGATTCTGGGCTGGGGTTGCGGCGGTATCGAAGCCGAAGCCGCAATGCTCGGACAGCCGGTTTCCATGCTGATCCCGGACGTTGTGGGTTTCAAACTGACCGGTAAATTACGCGAAGGCATTACCGCGACGGACCTGGTGTTAACGGTCACCCAGATGCTGCGCAAACACGGCGTGGTGGGAAAATTTGTCGAGTTCTATGGTGATGGCCTTGCCGATTTGCCGCTGGCTGACCGCGCGACCATCGCTAATATGTCGCCGGAATTCGGCGCGACCTGCGGCTTCTTCCCGGTGGATGATGTGACACTGAGTTACATGAAGCTCAGTGGCCGCAGCGACGAACAAATCGATCTGGTAAAAGCCTATTCGCAGGCCCAGGGTTTATGGCGTAACGCCGGTGACGAGCCGGTCTTCACCAGTACACTTGCGCTGGACATGGGAGACGTTGAGCCGAGCCTCGCGGGGCCGAAACGTCCCCAGGATCGCGTTGCGTTGCCTGATGTGCCGAAAGCGTTCAAAGCGGCGACTGAACTGGAGTTGGGTAACAGCAAGCCGGGGCGCAGCGATAAAGAAAGTTTCACGCTGGAAGGGCAGCATTATGCGCTGACCACCGGCGCGGTAGTGATTGCGGCAATCACCTCTTGTACCAACACGTCAAACCCAAGCGTGCTGATGGCCGCTGGTCTGCTGGCGAAGAATGCCGCCGAAAAAGGTCTGGCCAGTAAGCCGTGGGTGAAAACCTCACTGGCGCCAGGTTCCAAAGTGGTGACCGATTATCTTAATGCCGCCGGTCTCATGCCGCATCTGGAGAAGCTGGGCTTTAATCTGGTGGGCTATGGCTGTACGACCTGTATCGGTAACTCCGGGCCGTTGCCGGAACCGATTGAGTCGGCGATCAAGGCCGGTGATTTAACCGTCGGGGCCGTGCTTTCCGGCAACCGTAACTTCGAAGGGCGTATTCATCCGCTGATTAAAACCAACTGGCTAGCCTCACCACCGCTGGTGGTGGCCTATGCGCTGGCGGGTAATATGAACGTCGATCTGACGACGGATCCTCTGGGTGAAGGTGCTGATGGCAAACCGGTTTACCTGAGAGATATCTGGCCGTCGGCTAACGATATCGCCAATGCGGTTGCGCAGGTGACCACGGAGATGTTCCATAAAGAGTACGCCGAGGTGTTTAACGGCGATGCCAGCTGGCAGGCGATTCAGGTCGAAGGCACGCCGACCTATACCTGGCAGGAAGACTCCACCTATATCCGCCACCCGCCGTTCTTCAGTGATATGAAGGCGGAACCTGATGCGCTGGAAGACATCAAAGATGCGCGAATTCTGGCGATTCTGGCGGATTCAGTGACCACCGACCACATTTCACCTGCCGGGAATATCAAGGCCGAAAGTCCGGCTGGTTTGTATCTGACCCAGCACGGCGTCGAGCCCAAAGCGTTCAACTCCTACGGCTCGCGGCGCGGTAACCATGAAGTGATGATGCGCGGGACGTTCGCCAATATTCGCATCAAAAATGAAATGGTGCCGGGCGTGGAGGGCGGATATACGCGTCATATTCCGTCGCAGGACCAACTGGCGATTTACGATGCGGCGATGCGCTATCAGCATGAAAGTGTGCCGACCGCGGTGATTGCCGGTAAAGAATACGGTTCAGGTTCAAGCCGTGACTGGGCGGCGAAAGGGCCGCGTCTGCTTGGGGTACGTGTGGTTATCGCAGAATCATTCGAACGTATTCACCGCTCGAATCTGATCGGGATGGGGATTTTACCGCTCGAGTTCCCGCAGGGTGTGACGCGCAAAACGCTGAAACTCACGGGCGATGAACAGATCAGCATCAGCGGGTTACAAACCCTGACGCCGGGGCAGGATGTTGCAGTGCATATCACGTTTGCTGATGGTCATACTGAAACAATTGATGCACATTGCCGTATCGATACCGGCAACGAACTGACCTATTTCCAGAACGGCGGCATTCTGCATTATGTGATCCGCAAAATGCTGTAAAACCGCTTCTCCGGCCAATAAAAAAGGTTCATCGCGGTTAAGCGTGAACCAATAGAAAAGGGCGCCTTCTTAAGGTGCCCTTAATATTTGGATCGGACTATAAATCCTTACTTGTCGAGCAGATGGCCCATTTTGGCGGCTTTGGTCGACAGGTAGCGTTCGTTTTCCGGATTACGGCCGACGATCAGCGGGACGCGTTCTGTAATGTTAATACCGGCTTCAGTCAGAATTTCGACTTTCTTCGGATTGTTGGTCAGCAGGCGTACGGAATCGACACCCAGCAATTTGAACATGTCGGCGCACAGCGTGAAGTCGCGTTCGTCTGCGGCGAACCCAAGCTGATGGTTGGCTTCGACGGTGTCGTAACCTTTGTCTTGTAAGGCATATGCGCGGATCTTATTCAGCAAACCGATGTTACGGCCTTCCTGACGGTGATACATCAGGATGCCACGACCTTCTTCGGCGATATGATTCAGTGCGGCTTCGAGCTGGAAACCGCAGTCACAGCGCAGGCTGAATAAGGCATCACCGGTCAGACATTCGGAGTGAACGCGCGCAAGAACCGGCGTTTCACCGGTGATGTCGCCAAAAACTAACGCCAGGTGGTCGTGCCCGGTGGCCAATTCTTCAAAACCCACCATCAGGAAATCGCCCCAAGGTGTTGGCAGATTGGCTTCTGCCACCCGTTTCAGCTGCATTTTATGCTCCAAAAAAACCACAAATAGTCTTTATTTACAGTAAGTATTTTACTTGTTGATGCGCATCCTACTTTCTGATGCGGCCTCTGGATAGGGAATCGGTGCCTTTCCATCACGACAGGGCATCATTTTGCCACAGTTTGGGTCACATTTTAGCGGGAATATTTGAACGATTAGTTCATAACTTATGAATTATAACCGCTTCTTCAACAACTCACGCTAAAGGAATGTTAAGCAATCACAACGTTGATACACTCCAACTCTTTTTACGCATGACTGAAGGGACGACTATGTTTGATATCGCCAGGCGCACCGCTCTCGGGGCTGTTCTTTTGTTACTGATGCCCGCAGCGGTGTGGATAAGCGGCTGGACGTGGACACCGGGTGGTAATCCCGCCGTGCTGCGTCCGCTTTATTGGGTCACGGAAACGGTGAGTGAACCATGGGGAATCATGACGACTGTGATCCTCTGTGGCTGGTTTCTGTGGTGCCTGCGATTTCGGCTTAAACCGGCCATCGGGCTGGTGGTGATCATCACCTTGTCAGTGCTGGCCGGTCAGTATGTTAAAGACTTTATCAAAGCCGAAGTCCGCGAACCCAGGCCGTATGTCGCATGGCTGGGGACGGATCATCAGATGAACGTCGATGAATTTTATGCCCGGAAAAGTAAAGCGCGTGCCCGGCAGGTGAAAGAGGTGCTGGGCGACAACGTGCAAATCCCGCACTGGCTGAATAAAAGCTGGCAGAACGACACGGGATACGCATTCCCTTCTGGCCACACGATGTTTGCCGCAACCTGGGCTTTACTCGGTGTCGGGTTATTGTGGCGGCGTAAACACTATAAAACGGTCACCGTGCTGATGGTGTGGGCGGTGGTGGTGATGGGCAGCAGACTGATGCTCGGCATGCACTGGCCACGTGACCTGATGGCATCTGTGGGCATCAGCTGGATCCTGGTAATGCTGGCCTGCTGGCTGACGGAGCGCTATGTCGGGCCGCTAACGCCACCACCAGCAGAAAACCAGGAAATCAGCGAGCGTGAATAATCCCTGTTTTTTTGATTTCATACCGTCTGAAATCTCAGGGGGTTCCTGGTGAACCCTTTAATTCATGGTTTTCATCCCCATATACATTCCATAGCCTTAATTGTCGTGGTGGTCACGACACCACACTAAAGTCGAATGAAGTTGCTACAGACGGCATTTAAACCCTCCGCAATGTTTCCCTGCTTTGTTCGGAAATGCTAACTTATTAGGTCGGGACGCGAGTTTTTGGCATAATTCATCCGGTACACCCGGCATTACAGGAATGAATGTGAAATATCTGCTGATTTTTTTATTTTTGCTGGTCATCGTTGTGATTTCTATCACTCTGGGTGCCCATAACGATCAGACTGTGACCTTCAATTATTTGCTGGCACAGGGTGACTATCGTGTTTCGACACTGCTTGCTGTGCTGTTCGCTACCGGTTTTATTCTTGGCTGGATAATCTGTGGTTTGTTCTACCTGCGTGTACGTCTGTCTCTGGGGCGCGCCCAGCGTAAAATCAAACGCCTGGAGCAGCAAATTGAACCCGCGGCTGTCGTTACGCCGCCAGCAGCATCTTACGATGTCAGCAAGGAATAACCCTCTATGTTAGAACTGCTGTTTCTGTTGTTGCCCGTTGCGGCCGCCTATGGCTGGTACATGGGGCGCAGAAGTTCTCAGCAGGACAAACAGGAAAATGCTAACCGCCTGTCGCGTGAATACGTCGCGGGGGTTAACTTCCTGCTTTCCAATCAGCAGGATAAAGCGGTCGATCTGTTCCTCGAAATGTTGAAAGAGGACAGCAGTACAGTCGAAGCGCACCTGACTCTGGGCAACCTGTTCCGCTCCCGTGGTGAAGTCGATCGTGCGATCCGTATCCACCAGTCGCTGATGGAAAGTGCTTCGCTGACTTTCGAACAGCGCCTGCTCGCCGTACAGCAACTGGGTCGTGATTACATGGCTGCCGGTTTCTATGATCGTGCGGAAGACATGTTCAACCAGCTGGTGAAAGAGCAGGATTTCCAGTTGTTTGCGCTGGAACAGTTGTTGATTATTCATCAGGCCACCAGCGACTGGCAGAACGCCATTGATGTGGCGGAACGTCTGGTCAAGCTCGGCAAAGAAAACCGCCGTAAAGAAATTGCGCATTTCTGGTGTGAACTGGCATTGCAGGCAATGGTGTCTGAAGATTTCGATAAGGCGACCGGCTTGCTGAAAAAGGCGGCGGCAGCGGACAAACTCTGTGCCCGTGTCTCCATTATGCAGGGGCGGATTTTACTGGCGCAGGGCGATTACCGCAAAGCGACAGAGGCCTTACAGCGGGTGCTGGAGCAGGATAAAGAGCTGGTCAGCGAAGCGTTGCCGATGCTGCAGGAGTGTTACCAGAATCTTGACGATACGCTGGCATGGGCCGAGTTTCTCAGGCGTTGTGTGGATGAAAATACCGGCGCCACAGCAGAACTGATGCTGGCCGAAATCATCCAGGATGAAGAAGGGCGTGAGACCGCGCAAAACTATATCAACCGTCAGTTGCAACGCCATCCGACCATGCGCGTGTTTCATCACCTGATGGATTACCATCTGGCGGATGCGGAAGAAGGGCGTGCGAAAGAGAGCCTGGTGTTGCTGCGGGATATGGTGGGTGAACAGATCCGGACGAAGCCACGCTATCGCTGTCATAAATGCGGCTTTACCGCGCATTCACTTTACTGGCATTGCCCGTCATGCCGTGGCTGGGCGACGATAAAGCCAATCCGGGGCCTGGATGGCCAATAAGTTTCCCCGTCATACTTCGGGTTGCAGATGCGTTTGTCGCCTTCCTGCAACGTGAATTATTTAGGGGAAACCGCAGTATATTTTAAATCGACTCTTACTTCTTCTTGCTGCTCGCCTTGCGGGCATTAAGCAACGTCCGCAATTTCTTGATTTCTTTGGTGGTCAGCGCGGGTTCAGTCTCTTCTGCAAGATGCTGATTATCAATTTCGTGTTCTGTGGCTTTAGCGGCTTTTTTACCTTTGGGCGCAGCAGGGTTAAAACTCTCTTCCAGGCGTGCCGCAACTTCTGCACTTAATGAATGTTCTGCTTCCGCAGCGGCGTTTTTGATCAGTTCTTTCAATTCAACCGGAATTTTAACGGTCAGGGTTGTTATCTCACTCATTTTTCTGCCTTTCCTTAGAGTAAAAGTAACAAGCTAAGCCAGCCTTGTTGCATCGTCTAGTGCATCACAAAAATTTAATAAAAATGTCACATTAGGTGTAGCTGTGAATTCAGTGGTTTGCCATGTAAAATATCGGCGGCAAAAATTATATTATTTCTTCCTGACGTAAAAACTGACAAGAGGCTGACGAGATGAAGTCCGAAAATAACACTAACAACAAAGACTTAAATACTTCACCGATTGTTGTCGCTCTCGATTATGCCGATAAATCCTCCGCACTGGCGTTTGCTGACAAAATCGATCCGCGTGATTGCCGTCTGAAAATTGGCAAAGAGATGTTCACTCATTTTGGTCCGCAGATGGTCAAAGATCTGCAGACCCGCGGTTTCGACGTCTTTCTGGATCTGAAATTCCACGACATCCCTAACACTACTGCGCGCGCTGTGGCTGCTGCGGCAGATTTGGGTGTCTGGATGGTGAATGTGCATGCCAGCGGCGGTGCGCGCATGATGACGGCGGCCCGGGAAGCGCTGGCACCGTTTGGAAAAGATGCCCCCTTACTGATTGCCGTCACGGTGCTGACCAGCCTGGAAGACAATGACCTGGCGGATTTAGGTATTGAACTTTCTCCGGCTGATTATGCTGAACGTCTGGCGCGCCTGACACGCGACTGCGGCCTCGATGGCGTAGTGTGTTCCGCGCAGGAAGCGACCCGTTTTAAATCTGCTCTCGGGCAGGCGTTCAAACTGGTGACGCCGGGTATCCGCCCGGCTGGCAGCCAAGCCGATGATCAGCGTCGCATCATGACGCCACAGGAAGCGCTGGCGGCGGGCGTGGATTACATGGTGATTGGCCGGCCGATCACGCAATCTGCCGATCCGGCGCAGACCCTGCGTGAAATTCTGGCATCACTGCGCTAAGAAGGAAAAACCATGAGCAATGACAGCAACAGCCGTTTAGTGTATTCGACCGACAGCGGCAGAATCGATGAGCCCAAAGTCGTGGCTGAGCGTCCGAAAGGTGACGGCATTGTGCGTATTCAGCGCCAGACCAGCGGGCGCAAAGGGAAGGGCGTGTGCCTGATCACCGGTGTCAGTCTTGATGATATTGAACTGGAAAAACTCGCTGCCGAACTGAAAAAGAAATGCGGTTGTGGCGGTGCGGTGAAAGACGGCGTGATTGAGATCCAGGGTGACAAACGCGATCTGCTTAAACAACTGCTGGAAGCGAAAGGCATGAAAGTGAAACTGGCGGGGGGCTGACCTGTCTGTAAACGATCACTGACCGTTTATAATAAGATGCTGCATCCGCAAAGGTGCAGCATCTTGCTTTAGCTTTTAGAGATATCACAACGCGAAAGCACGTTGTTTGTCATCCATCTGATGACAATAAAGTTGACCTGAAAAACAACCCAATCCTATTTTTAGCTTTATTCGTTGCTTAACGCTTACGTTTTTGATGCCAGTTAAATAGAACTTATCTCCCGGTTGTTTTACTTACTGACCTGATGTCCGATGATACCACCCACTGCAGCGCCACCTAATGTCCCTAGGGTACTGCCGTCAGTCAGAACTGCACCACCCAGCGCACCTGCACCCGCACCGATTGCGGTGTTGCGGTCACGCTTAGACCAGTTACCACAAGCGCTGACAGACATTGCCAGAGTCAGAACCAGTGCGATACTGGCAACACGTTTATTCACGAGCATCATAATTTTTCTCCTATCCAGACGCAGTTGTGCATCCGTTAATTAAAAATAGTGAAATTGATATACATTCACTAGGTGAATAATCTTAATTCACCAAGGATGCTCTTTCTCACCACACAAAAGACTAAAAAGCTGGACAAACATTCAACGGTTTGTGGAACAAATGGGCACTTTTACGTTTGCAGCAGATCTGTACGCACTCTTTAGCGATTTCCCCCATACCTGCACACACCCGTCACCCAGACAATAAAGCCTCGTAATAAGAGGAAACCAAGATGCTAAAGCAACTGAAAGAGCAGGTATTAGAGGCCAATCTGGCACTGCCTCGCCATAATCTGGTGACCTTTACCTGGGGAAATGTCAGCGCCGTTGACCGTAAACTTGGGCTGGTCGTGATTAAACCGTCGGGAGTGGAATACGACCACATGGGCGTGGACGACATGGTGGTGGTGGAACTGGAGACCGGCAAAATCGTCGAGGGCAGCAAAAAGCCTTCTTCCGATACCGATACCCACCGGGTACTGTACCTGAATTTCCCGGAAGCAGGGGGTATTGTTCATACGCATTCGCGCCACGCAACCATCTGGGCGCAGGCCGGTTTGGATATTCCCGCCTGGGGCACCACGCACGCGGATTATTTCTACGGCAACATTCCCTGCACGCGGCTGATGACCGAAGAGGAAATCGCCGGACGTTATGAATGGGAGACCGGTGAAGTCATCGTTAAAACCTTCGCGGAAAGACATCTGTCGCCGGCAGACATTCCGGCTGTACTGGTGCATTCGCACGGGCCGTTTGCCTGGGGGAAAGATGCCGATAATGCCGTGCATAACGCCGTCGTGCTGGAAGAGGTCGCCTACATGGGCATTTTCTCCCGCCAGTTAACGCCGCAGTTGCCGGATATGCAGCCGCAATTACTGGATAAGCATTACCTGCGTAAACATGGCAAGAATGCCTACTACGGCCAATAATCCCCTGAAACCCGAATTATCGGGGGAGACAGATAAGGATAGGTCAGCCGACCAGGCTGACCTTAATCCCGGCAGCGGAAAGTTGCTGCTGATATTCAGGGGATAATTTGTCGTCAGTGATGACCCGGCTGAAGGCGCTGACCGGCCCCAGCGGGTTAAGATTTATTTGACCGAATTTCGATGAATCCGTTAGCACGATATTTTCCGCACCTTTAGCCACGACCGCATTCACCACATCAGCACGTAACATGTCCCGGCCGGTAAAGCCGGTGGTATCGGTGAAGCCGTCGATGCCCATGAACGCTTTACTGAAATTCATTTGTTGCAGACACATTCTGGTCAGCGGGCCGACCACCGTCTGACTGGTTTTCTGATACATCCCGCCGAGCAGAACCACGTCACAGGGCATACTTTTCAGCAAAGAGGCGACATAACCGCTGACGGTAATCACCGTCAGGTTCTTCTTATCGGCAAGATATTGCGCCAGCAAGGCGATGCTGCTGCCACTTTCGAAAAATACCGTTTCGCCGTCCTGGATCAGGGATGCCGCAAACTTCGCCAGTTTCTGCTTCTGGGCAAAATTCGACATCATGCGGGTATCCACGTCATCGGTCTGGATAGCGACGGCAAAACCGTGCGCACGGCGCAGATAATGTCGCTGTTCCAGTAGCGTAAGATCGTGGCGGATCGTCACTTCTGACACCTGACAAATCTGTGACAACGCACTGACGCTGATGCGCTGCTTATCGTTTACCCATTGCAGAATAACTTGTTGTCTGTCGTTCATAACCGCCCAAAATACGGGCAGCCTGCGCCGCCCGTTGAAAGTTAAATTCAGATGCGAATTTTAAAGTGAATGTTCTGTACGGGCGATAATATCATCCTGAGCCTCAGGCGATAAGGCCGTAAAGAATGCGGAGTAACCGGCGACACGGACAACCAGGTCGCGATAGTTCTGCGGTTCCTCACGCGCTTTAAGTAATGTCTCGCGGGAAACAATATTGTACTGAACATGCCAGCCGCGATGTTCCTCAAAGAATGTCCGCAGCATTAGCATTAACGTCTCGCGTTCGCTTTCATTTTCCAGCGATGCCGGATTCAGTTTCTGATTGAGCAGTACGCCGCCGAGAATCGCTTCTGTCGGTAATTTGCTCAGCGAATTAAAGACCGCTGTCGGCCCGAGATGATCGGTACCGGATGCCGGGCTGGCCCCTTCCGCCAGCGGCGTAAAGGCTTTACGTCCATCCGGCGTGGCGGTAGTTGCGGCACCAAACGGCACGTTGGCCGAAATAGACGATGTACCCGCGTAATACGTGCCACCGACCGGGCCGCGTCCGAAGCGGGTATTGTGATAATTCGACAGTTCATCGATATAGCACTGATACGCACGCACCAGCAAATTATCGACCTCGTCTTGATCATTGCCGTATTTCTCTGCGCCGTTAATCAGCCGCTGACGCAGTCGTTCGCCGTCCAGTCCCTCATAATCTGAAGCCAGCGCGTTGGCCAGCTCCTGCTGGCCAATCACGCCCTGATCGAATACCAGCTTTTTCACTGCCGCCAGGCTGTTACCCAGATTGGCGATCCCGACCTGCAATCCTGAAACCCAGTCGTATTTCGCACCGCCTTGCTTGATGGTTTTCCCGCGTTCTATACAGTCATCGACCAGCGCCGAACACAAAATATCCTGCGCATTCTCTTCCAGAACCGTATCGACCACGCATTCGATTTCGATGGATTTGCGGGTGTAATAACGGATTTGTTCATCCCACTGCGCAAAGACCTGATCGAAATTATCGAAATTCCCCTGCGACAAACCGCGTTCCTGCGGCAGGAAGCGGGTATGACTTTTCGCGTCGTGCCCCTGTTCAAGCGCGGCGAGCATCACGCGGGCAAAGTTGATGAAACTCATGCCGGTACAACGATAGCCCCACTTGCCGCCGACTGCCGTTTCGATGCAGCCAATGGCGGCATAATCATAAGCATCCTGTTTTTCGACGCCCAGTTTGATGAATTCTGGAATAACAATTTCATCGTTATTAAAGGCGGGCATGCCAAAACCACAGCGGATCACCTGTACGCAGGCATCAAGGAAGTCGCGGCTCATTCCGGCGTGATAGCGCACGCTCAGATTCGGCTGGGTGGATCGCAATTGTCCGCAGGATTCCAGAATGGCGTATGACAGCGGATTGACCGCATCGGATGCCACGTCATTATGCAAATTCTGACCGCCGATGGTGACGTTCTGGTACAACGGGCTGCCCGCCGACGCTTTGGAATGCGTACCGGAGCGGATCTTGTTCACTTCCAGCAATTTCAGCCAGCAGCTTTGCAGCAGTTCGATGGCCTGATCACGCTCCAGCGTTTGTTCCAGCTCAACGTCACGACGATAAAACGGATACAAATACTGATCCATGCGGCCAAACGACACGGAGTGGCCGTTGGATTCAATCTGCAAAATAAGCTGAATGAAGTAACACAGTTGCAGCGCCTGCCAGAAGTTTTGCGGTGGCTGATGAGCAATGACGTCGCAGTTGGCGGCGATGGTCAGTAACTCGCTACGGCGCTGCTCGCGGGTTTCCGTGGCGGCCATTTCCCGTGCCAGTTGTGAGAAACGCATGACGTGGTCGCTGACCGCTGCCAGCGTGATATCAATGGCTTTCAGCAATTGCTCTTTATGCAAATCTTCCCAGTCAGTCAGCCGAATGCGGCTGCGACGCTCGCCCACTTTACTGCTTAATCCGTCCAGACCCAGTTCCAGCAGCAGCGGGAAATTCACCGCAAGATGGGCATCGCCGGAAGTCATATTGCCTTCGGCTTTTACGATACCGCTGTCGAGCAACGCTTTCTGCTCATCGGTAAACATACCGTAGCAGCGGTCCTGCACGGTCTGCCCGCGCCACCACGGGCAGAGTTCATGCAGGATTTTTTTGTTGGCTTCGCTGACGACAAAACCTGCGCCCGGCCGGTCAGCAAGCGCGTCAATTTCACTTTCGATCCAGCCCACGGTGTATTCCGGGAAAATCGGTGCAGCGCGCACTTCGCTGGCCTGATTACCGACGATCAGCTCGTCATGTTTGATCCAGATAGTGCGTTTGCTCAGATGTTCAGCCAGCGCCAGCGCGCGGCGTACCGCCAGCGGTTTGTCAGCATGTTGCTGATAAACCTGCGTGTAATGCTGTGCGCGCTCGGTACATACCGGTGGCTTGACGATGTGGATCAGGGCTTCTTTATGAGACCGGATACGGGCGGAAAGGGTGTTCAGATTCAGTTGGGTCATTTTTCTTATCCTCTTAACTGTGCACAAAGTCCTTTTTCTGCGGCGTATTGTTCAGCGAACGTCAGCAGGTCAGGGTCATTTAACGGCTGGCGTGGCGCCAGATAAGGTTGCCCCAGCAGGACATACTTATTGATGCCCAGCGTGTGGTACGGCAAAAAGTGAATGGCTTCGCAGCCGGTTTCATCCGCCGCAAAATCAACGATCTGGCGGATGGATGCCCGGTCAGCATTAAAATCAGGAATTAACGGCACACGGACGATGAGCTTTTGTCCGGCCGCAGCCAGACGACGGAAATTATCCTTCACTCTTTTGGCGGAACCGCCGGTCAATCGGCGGAAAGGTTCATCGGCCACATGCTTGAGATCCGCCAGCAATAAATCCAGCGCCCCCAGCGAAGGCTCAATGTATTTCCACGGCACATGCAGACAACTTTCCACGGCGGTGTGCAGCCCTTCGTGACGGCAACGTTGCAGCAGTGTCAGCGCAATTTGTGGCTGCAGGAAAGGTTCGCCGCCGGAAAGCGTCACACCGCCGCCGGTACGGGTATAAAAAGGTTTATCCCGCAGGATTTGCTGCATCAGGGCGTCAATATCCGCGTCATTTCCACACACACTCAGTGCGCCGGAGGGGCAAACCTGTTCGATCAGACAGCGATCTTCTGCCTGAAATTGTTCATGCCGAATCCCGATGCGGTCATGTTCTATGCTGACTGCATGTGGAAAAGTCTTTGCGCAGTGCTGACATCCTGCGCTGCATAAACGTGAATCGAACAGCACGTCAGGCGCCGCCGAACGACTTTCCGGATTCTGGCACCAGGTACAGCTCAGGGAACAGCCTTTCAGAAAAACCACCGTCCGGATCCCCGGGCCATCATGTGTGGAATAACGCTGCACATTGAAAATCATCTCGACGCTCCCTGGTGCTAAAAATCTTCTTTCGCAATTTAATAACTTTCATTCGAAAGTGATTTTGATGATGATCAACAAACCTTCTGCTTGCTGACGTACACTCTCTGAACTTTGCATTCACTCACAAGTTTCAGGGAGAAAGTTATGGAGCTGTATCTCGATACTGCCGATGTCACTGCGGTAAAACGTTTGTCGCGCATCCTGCCGTTGCAGGGGGTCACCACGAATCCGAGCATCGTGGCGAAAGAAGGTAAATCGCTGTGGGAAGTGCTGCCTGCCTTGCGCGATGCGCTGGGGGGTAACGGTAAATTGTTCGCACAGGTGATTGCTGCCGACGCCGAACAAATGGTTGCAGAAGCGTTGTTGTTGACGCAGCGGGTGTCCGGTTTGGTCGTGAAAGTGCCGGTAACCCGTGAAGGTCTGGCGGCCATTAAAAAGCTGAAGGGCATGAATATCCCGACGCTGGGCACGGCGGTGTATGGCGCAGGTCAGGGATTACTGGCGGCACTGGCGGGGGCGGAATACGTTGCGCCTTATGTGAACCGTCTGGATGCACAGGGCGGTGACGGCATCGCGATGGTCAAAGAGTTGCAGACCTTGCTCAGCCTGCACGCGCCGCAATCGAAGGTGCTGGCCGCCAGTTTCCGAACCCCACGTCAGGCGATGGATTGCCTGCTGGCGGGATGTCAGTCAATCACCTTACCGGTGGATGTGGCCGAACAGTTACTCAATACACCTGCCGTCGAAGCGGCGATTGAAAAGTTTGATACTGACTGGCGTCAGGCGTTCGGCACTTTATCGCTGAGCTGACATTTTTGTGTGATACCCGGCCCGCACAGGCAACTGTTGCGGGCTTTTTTGTTTTTGTGTGTTAAGTATTTTCGTACAAATAATTCGAAAATGTGATTTCTCTCCGAAATTAAATATTGACGGAGTAAATTATTAAAACTACCGATCTAAAAAATAGAAACATCGTTTCAATTTATGAGTTGAATCACTTTTATCACCCTGAGAAATGGATAACGTAGCGGCATCAGGTAGTCCGTGACTTTTAAATCAGGTGAAAATTATGCACATTAAACGAGCGATAGAAAAAATCCCCGGCGGGATGATGTTGGTGCCTCTCTTCATTGGTGCGCTGTGCCATACCTTCGCGCCTGATTCGGGCAAATATTTTGGTTCCTTCACCAACGGGCTGATGACCGGCACCGTACCTATTCTGGCGGTGTGGTTCTTCTGCATGGGAGCCTCCATCAAACTCAGCGCGACCGGCACGGTGTTGCGTAAATCCGGCACGTTGGTGGTCACCAAAATCGCGGTGGCGTGGATTGTTGCGGCGATAGCATCACGGTTCATGCCGGAAAATGGTGTGGAATTCGGCTTCTTCGCCGGACTTTCCGTGCTGGCACTGGTGGCTGCAATGGACATGACCAACGGCGGCCTGTATGCCTCGGTAATGCAGCAATACGGCACGAAAGAAGAAGCGGGCGCATTTGTGCTGATGTCTCTGGAATCCGGCCCGCTGATGACTATGGTGATCCTCGGCACCGCAGGCATCGCGTCTTTTGAACCGCACGTCTTCGTTGGCGCCGTGTTGCCGTTCCTGGTCGGTTTCAGCCTGGGCAATCTCGACCCGGAACTGCGCGAATTCTTCAGCAAAGCGGTACAAACCCTGATCCCGTTCTTCGCCTTCGCACTCGGTAACACCATCAACCTGAACGTCATCGCACAAACCGGTCTGTTAGGTGTGTTGCTGGGGATGTCGGTTATCGTCATCACCGGTATTCCGCTGATCCTCGCCGACAAATTCATCGGAGGCGGCGATGGTACCGCCGGTCTCGCTGCCTCCAGTTCTGCGGGGGCCGCGGTGGCAACGCCGGTCCTGATTGCTGAAATGGTGCCGCAGTTCAAACCGATTGCCCCGGCTGCAACCGCGCTGGTTGCTACCTCGGTTATCGTCACCTCAATTCTGGTGCCGATCCTGACCGCAATGTGGTCGAGAAGAGTGAAGAACAAAGCAGTGAAAGGCAAAGTGGCGATGGATCCGCCGATGGCGAGTATCAAATAACGCCAGATTTGGATTACTCCTCCCCTTCGCAGGGGAGGAGGCAGTCCGGAATTATCCTCACAGTCCTGGCGCTTTCCACATCGACGTCGTTAGCTGCCGGTCCACCAGCCCCAGTTGATCCGCATACACTTCCTGCCAGTTGGCTTTCTGCACCAGATATTTTGCGTGGTTCGCCACATCCGGCTGATATTCCCGTTCCCAGCGCACCAGGGCTTCACCGGTGTCTGCAAGCGACGAATACACGCCTGCCGCGACACCCGCTGCAATCGCACAGCCCAGCGCGGTGGCTTCTTTGACCACCGGCACATTGACCGGAACACCCGTCACATCACTTAAAATCTGACACCATAATTTGCCCTTCGAACCGCCGCCGGAGAACACCAGCGACCTGGCGCGTACACCGGAAAATCGGGCGATCATATCCAGATTACACGCCGATACGATGGCGGCGTTTTCTTCTAACGCGCGGAATAGCACCGGTTTGTTGCATTTTTCCGGGTCGATGGACAGATTGATGAACGACGGGGCGGCGTGATACCAGTTCTTGAAATGCATCGCATCCGAGAATACCGGCGTGACGCCCCAGGCCCCCACAGGCACGCGGGCGGCCATGTCTTCCAGCAAGCTGTAAGCATCCACGCCAAGACGCTGCGCCATGGTTTTCTCTTCGGTACAGAATGCGTCACGGAACCAGCGCATGGTCAGTCCGGTAAAGAAACTGATGGATTCGGCCTGTGCCATACCGGGGATGACGTGCGGATTGACGCGGATATTCATTTCGGGGTCGGTGACCGCTTCCGGCAGGTTGACGATTTGCTGCCAGAATGTGCCGCCAAGGACGGCGGTCTGGCCGGGACGCACCAGACCCAGGCCGAGCGTGCCAAGTTGCGCGTCGCCGCCACCCATGCCGACCGGCGTTCCGGCTTTCAGTCCACAGGCATCGGCCGCGCTGGCCGTGACATAACCGAGGCGTGTACCCGTTTCAGCCACCGGAGAAAGCATATCGGCGCGCAGCCCTGCCATATCCAGCAACTCAGGTCGCCAGTTGCGGGTGGTTAAATCCAGCATGCCGGTGGTACCGGCGTTGGACGGATCCACCGCCAGTTCGCCGCTGAGCATGTAGGCCAGCCAGTCGCTGATCATGGTAATAGTGGCAGCCTGACGGTAAATATCGGGGCGGTGATGGGCCAGCCATAGCAGGCGCGGCATGGCGCTGAGGGCCAGTGTCTGACCGGAGCATTCATAGACTTCGCGTTCAAATTCGAAATCGTGGATCTCTTTTAATTCGGAAACTTCACGGCTGGCGCGGGCATCGACGTTGGCGCAGGCCCAGACAGGTTCGCCGGATTTGTCGTACAGCACGATCCCTTCGCGCATGGAACAGGCCGCCACTGCGCGGATCGCAGAAGCGGGGATATGTGCTTCCTGCAATGCCTGACGAATACACTGACAGGCCAGTTGCCAGTTTTTTTGCAGATCAAATTCCATTGAACCGGGCACATCCGGCACCGCCAGATGGATCCATTCGGCCTGTCCGGCGGCTATCTGCTCGCCTTCGAGATTGAAAATCACCGCGCGGATACTGCCGGTACCAGCATCCAGCGCCATCAGATAGTTGCGGTCGTGGTCAGAGTTCAGGGTAGAGGTCATCGCAATGTTCTCTCGTGCCAGTTTATCGGGCACCGTGTACCTGACCGCCACGCCCCTTACACCCTGCGGGTCAGTCGAGCAGCGCCAGCATGGCTCTTGCTGTGCTCTCTTCAGTTACCAGTGCATTAATTCGTCTGCCTTTCAGCGCCGCGACGATGGCTTCAGCTTTCTCGACCCCACCTGCGACGCCTAACACGGTCGGAATGCTGGCCAGTTCGTCCGGCGCGACGGCAATCAGCTCATCGTGGATTGCCATGTTTTCTGCCAGCTCGCCGTTGCGCTGCATAAAGAAACCGAGAATGTCGCCGACCGCGCCTTTGCGGCCAAACAGCAGCTGCTCACCTTCGCTGATATAACCGGAGCGCAAAATAGTCGCGTCCTGTTTCTGGTTCAGCGAGCCAATGCCGACGACCGCAATATCTGCCGCGCAGGCGGCCAGCATGACATCGTGTACATTACGTTCCTGACGGAAAATAGCCGCTACGCTGGC
Source organism: Rahnella sp. GSA61A (assembly GCF_019969905.1). Lineage (NCBI taxonomy): Bacteria > Pseudomonadati > Pseudomonadota > Gammaproteobacteria > Enterobacterales > Yersiniaceae > Rahnella > Rahnella sp. GSA61A. The sequence continues at coordinate 42,905 of NZ_JAHXYO010000006.1, forward strand.
TGATGACGCCCGCAGCGGAGCCGGAATAATGCTCACTCCGCAGGCTGCATCAAGCTGACCAATCCCGGTCATATAGGGCCCGACGCCGCCGGAAAGCGTGACCATGCGGATTTGTTGTGAGGAGATGAATCCGCTCAGATGTTGCAACGTACTCATCGCCGTTTCGCCAAAACCCACAGCCAGCAGTTGTTCCGGCCTGAGCAATGTCATCAGCATGTGTGCTGCGCCGACCCCCAGCCGTGTGCTCAGCGAGCCGTCGGCCAGTTGTGGCAGCACGCGGATCTGCTGTAAACCAAAGCGTTCGAGCAGGGTATTTTCCAGCGTCAAACAGCCCTCAAAACGCGAGTTAATTTGTACGCGGATCACTCCTGACTGCCGGCCTTTTTCCAGCAGGCGTGACACTTTCAGCCGCGTCAAACCAAGCCGTTCACCAATTTCATTCTGGGTCAGGCCGTCGTGGTAATAGAACCACGCGGTGCGCGCCAGCAGTTCCTCTTCGCCCATGCTGAATTCCGGATGGTTAGTCAAATCGGAAAGCGTTGTCTTCTCATTCATAGTGAACACTTATCAAAATGTAGATCAATTGTTCGTTAACAAAATGTTGTTAACTGTGATGTGTTTTGCAAATTTCAAATGATTACTGCCTGAATCATAACGCAGAGTATATGAGTTGAACAAACTGTGATCAGCACAAAAGTTTTCCCTGCCACCTCGGTCTAGTTTTATGAACAATGTTAAATGATAAATACATTTGTTCAATTAATGTATCAAGCCAGAGGCCGGTGTATGCAGAGCAGCAAACAGTTATCAGCAGACCTGCAAACCACGAACCTGCTGTTGCAGGTCAGCGGTGTCAGTAAAAGCTTTTCCGGCGTGGCAGTGCTGAAAGACATCGATTTCAGCCTGCAAGGCGGAGAAGTCCACGCGCTGCTTGGCGGCAATGGAGCGGGTAAATCGACACTGATGAAAATCATTGCCGGTGTCGAAATAGCCGACAGTGGCACGTTACTGCTCGGCGGCGAGCCTTTACTGGCGCAGTCACCAGCAAAAGCGCATCAGGCGGGGATTTATCTGGTACCGCAGGAGCCGATGCTGTTTCCCAGCCTGACCGTGCGCGAAAACATCCTGTTCCGCCTGCCTGCACATCAGGCCGGCGAAAAAAAATTGCAGCAAACGCTGGCTGATCTGGGGTGCAATTTACCGCTGGGTGCCCTTGCCGGAACCCTGGAAGTGGCCGATCAGCAACTGGTGGAAATCCTGCGCGGGCTGATGCGCGATGCGCGGCTGTTGATCCTTGATGAACCAACCGCCTCGCTGACACCGGCGGAATCCGCCCGCCTGTTTACACAAGTCCGTCATCTCACCGGGCAGGGCGTCGGGGTGGTATTCATCTCGCACAAACTGCCGGAAATACGTGCGATTGCCGACCGGGTCAGTGTGATGCGTGATGGCAAAATTGCGCTCAGCGGCAGGCTCGCCGAACTGGATAACGATGCGCTGATCCGCGCCATCACCCCGCATTCCCAGGACACCGCGCTGCCCGCAGAGCAAAAGTTGTGGCTGGATTTACCCGGCACACGACGCAACCCGGCAGGCAGCGAACCGGTCTTGCAGGTGCAAAACCTGACCGGTGAGGGCTTTATTAATATTTCATTCAGCGCCCGCGCCGGGGAAATCGTCGGGCTGGCAGGCGTGGTGGGGGCAGGGCGCACCGAACTGGCAGAAACCCTGTATGGCCTGCGCGACGCCCGACGTGGTCAGGTGCTTTTGCAGCAACAAGACATCAGCGGCCTGACGACCTTACAGCGGCTGAAAAAAGGGCTGGTGTATTTGCCGGAAGACCGGCAGGCATCCGGCCTGTATCTCGACGCGCCGCTGAGCTGGAACACCACCTCACTCACCTTCAACCGTCAGGGCTGGTGGCTGAACATCAAACGCGAAGCGGCGGTGCTCGAACGCTATCACCGTGCGCTCGGCATTCAATACCGCGACGGGTCACAAACTGCCCGTACGCTTTCCGGCGGTAATCAGCAAAAACTGTTGATCGCCAAATGTCTTGAGGCACAGCCCGCGGTGCTGATTGTCGATGAACCTACGCGCGGCGTGGATGTGTCCGCGCGCGCTGACATTTACCAGTTGCTGCGCGAAGTGGTGCAACAGAACGTGGCGGTGATCCTGATTTCATCTGATCTGGATGAAATTGAAGGACTGGCGGATCGGGTATTCGTTATGCATCAGGGGGAAATGAGCGGCGAATTGCAGGGCAGCGACATCAACGTCAGCAACATTATGCATATCGCATTTGGTAATCATGCCAAAACCCCCGCCACCGGAGGAACCTCATGCTAAAGCGGATACAAAACAATCGTGAACTGACCGCGTTGATGGCGATTATTGCGCTGTTTGCCTTGCTCGGTGCGATGGACCGGCAGTCGTTCAGCTTTCAGACACTGAGCATGATTTTTGGCAGCGCGCAGATCCTGATGTTGCTGGCGATGGGGGCCACCGTGGTGATGCTGACCCGCAACATCGACGTGTCGGTCGGTTCCGTTACCGGCCTGTGCGCCGTGACGCTGGGGGTTTTGCTCAACGGCGGCATGAACCTGCCGCTGGCCTGTCTGCTGACTCTCGGCACCGGTTTACTGGCCGGAATATTTAACGGTGTACTGGTCGCCTGGCTGCGTATTCCGGCGATTGTCGCCACGCTCGGTACGCTGGGGTTATACCGCGGGCTGATGCTGCTGATGACTGGCGGCAAATGGATTGAAGGCTTACCGGCCGGGCTGAAATCTCTGTCAGAACCGGTTTTCCTCAATGTCTCCCCGCTCGGCTGGCTGGTGATTGTCTTGCTGGCTGCGATGTTCTGGATGCTGGGTCGCACGGCGTTTGGCCGCAGTTTCTACGCTGTCGGCGACAACTTACAGGGTGCCAGACAACTTGGCGTGGCCGTCAACCGGGTACGCATTCTGGCATTTGGCATTAACGGCATGATGGCCGCCATTGCCGGAATTGTCTTCGCTTCACAAATCGGCTTCGTGCCCAATCAGACCGGCAGCGGGCTGGAGATGAAAGCCATCGCCGCCTGCGTGCTGGGCGGCATCAGCCTGCTCGGCGGCACCGGCTCCATTCTCGGTGCGGTGCTCGGCGCGTATTTCCTGACCCAAATTGACAGCGTGCTGGTGCTGTTACGCCTTCCGGCGTGGTGGAACGATTTTATCGCCGGGCTGGTGCTGCTGGCGGTGCTGGTATTTGACGGCAGATTGCGGCAGGCGCTGGAGAAAAACTTGCGGCGGCAGAAGTATTCACGCTTTCTGGCGGCCACGCCACCGCCTCAGAAGAAACCCGTTGAACGCAAATCTCAGCAACCGAAAAATACAAGCCGCCGGCTAAGTACCGGCAAAAAGAGCGGGGTAGTGTGATGAACAAACTCCAACAATATGGCTGGGAAATCGCGCTGCTGGCGTTGTTGGTCATCGAAATCTTACTGTTCGGTTTCGCCAATCCGCGCATGCTGGACGCCAGTACGCTGCTGTTCAGCACCAGTGATTTCATCACCATCGGGATTGTGGCGTTACCACTGACACTGGTGATTGTCAGCGGCGGTATCGACATTTCCTTTGGTTCCACCATCGGACTGTGCGCCATCGCGCTCGGTGTACTGTGTCAGGCCGGTGTGCCGCTGGCACTGGCCATTATGCTTACGCTGGCACTGGGCGCGGCCTGTGGTTTGCTCAATGCGGCGCTGATTCTTTATACCGGCGTGAATCCGCTGGTCATCACACTGGGGACGCTCTACCTGTTCGGCGGCAGCGCCTTACTGCTTTCCGGGCTGGCGGGCGCGACGGGTTTTGAGGGTATCGGTAATTTCCCCGATGCGTTCACCAACTTTGCCAATCAGATTGTGCTGGGCCTGCCCATGCCGCTGGTGATCTTCCTGCTGGCGACACTGTTTTTCTGGCTGCTGATGCACCGCAGTCGCACCGGTCGCAACGTCTTCCTCATCGGTCAGAATGCCCGAGTGGCGCGTTATGGCGCATTGCCGGTCAGCCGCACGGTGTTTGCTCTCTACGGCATGACCGGGCTGGCGTCGGCCGTGGCCGCCATTCTGATGACTTCGTATTTCGGCTCGGCGCGTTCTGATCTCGGTAATGCGCTGCTGATGCCCGCTATCACCGCGGTCGTGCTGGGCGGTGCCAATATCTACGGCGGTTCAGGTTCCATTCTCGGCACAGCGCTGGCGACACTGCTGATCGGGTATCTCCAGCAGGGTTTGCAGATGGTTGGCGTCTCCAGTCAGGTTTCCAGTGCGCTGTCCGGCGCGCTGCTGATCCTGGTGGTGATTGGCCGCTCTGCCAGCCTCAACCGTGGTCTTATCCGCAGTGTTTTCCAGCGCTATTGCCGGCGCGGGTCTGCGCCTTCTCCTTCCTTGACGTCTTCTCAATAAGCCGGGGTTAATGATGAAAGCCAACACAATGAAAATCTTGTTAATTGCCAGTGCCGTGAGCCTCGCGTGTCTGAGCGCACAGGCGGCTGAACGTATCGCCTTTATCCCAAAACTGGTGGGCGTCGGTTATTTCACCAGCGGCGGCAACGGCGCAATGGCCGCCGGTAAAGCGCTGGGCGCGGACGTGACCTACGACGGTCCGACCGAGCCGAGCGTTTCCGGTCAGGTGCAGATGATCAACAACTTTGTCAATCAGGGATACAACGCGATTGTGGTGGCGGCGGTATCACCCGACGGCCTGTGTCCGGCGCTTAAACGCGCGATGCAACGCGGCGTGAAAGTGCTGACCTGGGATTCCGATACCAAACCGGAATGCCGCTCGATTTACATCAATCAGGGCACACCACAACAACTGGGTTCGATGCTGGTTGAGATGACCTCCAGCCAGGTGAAAAAAGAGAAAGCGAAAGTGGCGTTCTTCTATTCCAGCCCGACAGTGACGGATCAGAATCAGTGGGTGAAAGAGGCGAAAGCCAAAATCGCCAAAGAGCATCCGGGCTGGGAAATCGTGACCACGCAATACGGTTATAACGATGCCACTAAATCCCTGCAAACCGCCGAAGGGATCCTGAAATCTTATGGCGATCTGGATGCGATTATTGCCCCTGATGCCAACGCATTACCGGCAGCGGCTCAGGCGGCGGAAAACCTCAAACGTACCAACGTGACCATCGTCGGTTTCAGTACGCCAAACGTCATGCGCCCGTATGTCGAACGCGGCACGGTGAAACAGTTCGGTCTGTGGGACGTGGTCAGCCAGGGCAAAATTTCGGTTTATGTCGCCGATCAGTTATTGAAAAAAGGCGCGCTTAACGTGGGTGACAAACTGGATGTGCCGGACGTCGGAACGGTGGAAGTGGTGCCGAACAGCGTGCAGGGCTACCAGTATGAGGCCAAAGGTAACGGCATCGTTTTACTGCCGGAACGCGTGGTCTTCACCAAAGACAACATCGGCAAATACGATTTCTGATCAGTAAGGAGAAAAGAAAATGGCAGATCTGGACGATATCAGAGACGGCAAAAATTTCGGCATCGGCACGCCGCAGGATAATCACGCGTTCTTCCTCAAGGGCAGCGGTCAGCTTGACTGGGGAATGCAGTCGCGGCTGGCGCGGATTTTCAATCCGCAGTCTGGCCGTACGGTGATGCTGGCGTTTGACCACGGTTATTTTCAGGGGCCGACGACCGGCCTTGAACGCATCGACATCAACATTGCGCCTTTGTTTTCGCATACCGACGTGCTGATGTGTACCCGTGGCGTGCTGCGCAGCGTGGTGCCTGCGGCGGTGAACAAACCGGTGGTGATGCGGGCTTCCGGTGGTAACTCGATCCTGACTGAACTCTCTAACGAAACGGTGGCGGTGGCGATTGAAGATGCGCTGCGCCTGAATGTCGCCGCGATGGCAGCGCAGGTGTATATCGGCAGTGAATACGAACATCAGTCGATCAAAAACATTATTCAACTGGTCGATCAGGGGATGCGTTACGGCATGCCGACCATGGCGGTGACCGGCGTCGGCAAAGACATGGCGCGGGATCAGCGTTACTTCTCGCTGGCAACCCGCATTGCCGCTGAAATGGGCGCGAACATTATCAAAACCTACTATGTCGATGAAGGTTTCGAACGCGTCGCAGCGGGATGTCCGGTGCCGATAGTGATTGCTGGCGGCAAAAAATTGCCGGAACGCGAGGCGCTGGAAATGTGCTTCAAAGCCATCGATCAGGGCGCATCCGGTGTGGACATGGGGCGCAACATCTTCCAGTCCGAATCGCCGGTTGCCATGCTGAAAGCGGTGAAAGCGGTGGTGCATGAAAACGCCAGCGTGGCGCATGCTTATGAACTGTTCCTGAGTGAAAAGGGGTGAATCATGGAAGTGACACTGGTCGAAATTAATGTTCAGCCGGAAAAGGTGGATGAGTTCCTGGCGGTATTTCACGCTAACCATTTGGGCGCGGTGAAGGAACCGGGAAATCTCAGATTTGATGTGTTGCAGGACGAGGCGGTACCGACGCGCTTCTTTATCTACGAAGCCTATCAGGATAACGACGCTGTGCTGGCACACAAGAAAACACCGCACTATTTGAAATGCGTCGAGGCGCTGGAGGGGATTATGTCGGAGCCGAGGAAGAAGACGGTGTTTAAAGGGGTATATCCGTAAGGTAAAAACGGGTTTGCTCCACCTTTAGTGAGGACCATAGCGGAGCATTATTAGTTTTGGCTCCTCCCCCTGCGAAGGGGGAGGCTGGGAGGGGGTTTTAGGGGCTAACACTTAGTCAAAGCTGACTTTAACTGTCTGATTTTTCTTTAATACCCCACCCCAACCCTCCCCTTCGCAGGGGAGGGAGCAGTCTTGTATTACATCAACCCCTCAAGCCTCACATATAACTCCCTGAACACTTCACGCCGCTCCGCATACGCAGTATGCCGTTCTGCGTCCGGCTGATGTACTTGCTCAAGTGGCAGTTCCGGCAGGAACCGCTCCAGCGGTTGCCCCGGATTCATGGCGATTTGTGCTAAACGTGCAGCACCGAGCGCCGGGCCGACATCGCCGCCGGTGCGGTATTCCAGCGTTTTACCGCTGATGTCGGCCAGCATTTGCCGCCAGTAAGGGCTGCGGGCGCCGCCGCCAATCAGCGTGATGCTGTGCGGTTTCAGACCGGTTGCGTGCAGCACGTCCATTCCGTCTGCCAGAGCAAACCCCACACCTTCAAGTACGGCGCGGGCGATATCAGCCGGGCCATGCTGATGGGTCAGGCCGAACAATACACCTTTGGCATTCGGGTTATTATGCGGGGTGCGTTCGCCGGAGAGATACGGCAGGAACCAGACCGGTGAATCTGCAGGCGGGGTCTTTTCTGCCAGACTGATCAGTTCGCCAACCGATGCGGTGCCGGTCAGTTTTGCAGCCCAGTCCAGACAAGAGGCGGCGCTGAGCATGACGGACATCAGATGCCAGGTGTCGGGCAGGGCATGGCAGAAGCTGTGTACCGCCTGTTGCGGATTACTCAGAAAACCGTCGCTTACCGCGAAATACACGCCGGACGTACCCAGGGATAGCATCGCTTGTCCGGTTTTATACAACCCGACACCGACCGCCCCGGCGGCATTATCACCGCCACCGGCAATCACCGGCACGGAATCCATGTTCCAGCGTGAGGCGAGTTCCGGCAACAGGTGTCCGGTAATCTGATTACCTTCGAAAAGCGCGGGCATCTGCTGGCGTGTCAGGCCGGTGGCATGCAGTAATTCGTCATTCCAGTCGCGCTTAGCGACATCCAGCCACAGGGTGCCAGCGGCATCAGACATATCGCTGGCGAACACGCCGGTCATCAGCCAGCGCAGATAATCTTTGGGCAGCAGAACCTTGTCTGTTTTGGCAAACACATCCGGTTCGTTTTCACGTAACCAGAGTAATTTGGGCGCGGTAAAACCGGGCATCATCAGATTACCGGTGATCTGGCGGGAATTCGGGACTTCCGCTTCCAGTTGCTGACACTGACTGAAGCTGCGGCCATCGTTCCATAAAATGGCCGGACGTAACACGTTCTGTTGTGCATCCATTACCGTCGCGCCATGCATCTGACCGGTCAGACCGATGGCTTTGACGTCTTTGAGTGAACGCTGATGCGAAAGCGCCGTGACCGCCTTGTCCGTGGCTTTCCACCAGTCAGCGGGAAGTTGTTCAGACCACAGCGGATGCGGGCGGGAAAGGGTTAACGCCTCACTGTGGCTGGCGACCACCCGACCTTCTTCGCTGAGTAAAATGGCTTTCACGCCAGATGTGCCAAGATCTATTCCGAGATACATAGTTTTCCCTTATCTGTTAACCCGAATCTGTAACGATTAACGCCCTGCAATTCCGCGCGCAGCGGGCAGGGCGTCAACTTATTTTAGCCGGTTAACCAAACAGATAGCGGTTAACCAGATTCTCCAGACGCTCCTGCTGACCGCTCTGGTGCTGAGGGGACAGCGCGTTGTGTTGCGCATAGTTGCTCAGGGATTCCAGTGACATTTTGCCTTGCAGGATCTGCTGGCCCAATTCTGTGTTCCAGCCAGCGTAACGTTGGGCAACATGCTTATCCAGTTCACGGCTTTCAATCATACGGGCTGCCACTTTCAGCGCCAGCGCCATGGTGTCCATTCCACCGATATGGCCGTAGAACAGGTCATATTTATCGGTGCTCTGGCGACGAACTTTTGAGTCAAAGTTCAGGCCTCCGGTGGTGAAACCGCCCGCTTTGATGATTTCATACATCACCAACGCATTTTCTTCCACGCTGTTCGGGAACTGATCGGTGTCCCAGCCACACTGCGGGTCGCCACGGTTTGCATCGACGGAACCGAAGATACCCAGAGCAATTGCGTTAGCAATTTCATGGTGGAATGAGTGACCCGCCAGCGTGGCGTGGTTGGCCTCGATATTCACTTTGATCTCTTTTTCCAGGCCAAACTGTTTCAGGAAGCCATAGACGGAAGCGACATCATAATCATATTGATGCTTGGTCGGTTCCTGCGGTTTAGGTTCGATCAGCAGGGTGCCCTGGAAGCCAATTTTGTGTTTGTGCTCAACGACCATCTGCATGAAGCGACCCAGTTGTTCGCGTTCCTGACGAAGATCAGTATTGAGCAGGGTTTCGTAGCCTTCACGGCCGCCCCACAGCACGTAATTTTCGCCCCCCAGTTGTTTGGTGGCATTCATGGCGTGCACAACCTGCGTTGCGGCCCAGGTATAAATTTCTGGATTAGGATTGGTCGCCGCGCCTGCGCCGTAACGTGGATTGGTAAAGCAGTTAGCTGTACCCCACAACAATTTTACACCGCTGGCTTCCTGCTTTTGCGCCAGTACATCAGTCATGATGGCAAAATTATTGACGTATTCTTTAATTGATGTGCCTTCCGGCGATACGTCAACGTCATGGAAGCAATAGTAAGGCACGTTCAGCTTCTGGAAGAATTCGAAAGCGACATCCGCTTTACTTTTAGCCAGCTCCAGCGCGTCACCGGGATGTTGCCACGGGCGGTCAAAGGCGCCCACACCGAACATGTCATTACCATTCCAGCAGAAGGTGTGCCAGTAACAAGCCGCGAAACGCAGATGCTCAGCCATCGTTTTGCCGAGGATCACTTCTTCAGGGTTGTAATGACGGAATGCCAGCGGATTAGTGCTGTTAGCACCTTCGTAGCGAACTGCGTCGAGCTTGTCGAAATATGCGTGCATTGATAACTCCTTGAAAACGGGCCCAGCGGGACTGGGAGGCTGAGGCTCTATCTTCGGAGTTGACGTGACATCCCACAATTACGTTATTTCACACTCAATTTAATAGAATTATTAAGTGTGCGGCAGATCGCATAAATAACCTTTTTTCTTGTCGTTTTTATCCGTCTTCCACGATATCTCGATAATAAAAGTATCTGGCTTGTGCATATTACAATCAAACTATGATCCCCATCATAATTCCTAAAATAAACAAAAAATCGTAATGCAGTGATTAAAATCTGCAATTGCCGATTAATTACCCAGCGACAACAATCCTTGTGTCATTGCTGTACGCACTTCTCTGTATCTGCCTCTACTTATTCTTATAAAAGGTCTGACATGATGAAAATGAATAAAGTAATTCTTTCTGCCTGTGCCGCATTAGTGCTTTTTAGCCAGTCAGGGTTAGCGAAAGAAATTAAAATTGGTATGGCTATTGATGACTTACGTTTAGAGCGCTGGCAAAAAGACCGTGATATTTTTGTGGCTAAAGCCAAAACGCTCGGCGCGGATGTTTTTGTGCAATCCGCAAACGGCAATGAAGAAACACAAATGGCGCAGATTGAAAATATGATCAACCGTGGCGTCGATGTGCTGGTCATCATCCCGTATAACGGCGAAGTGCTCAGCAACGTGATCGCCGAAGCGAAGCAGGAAGGCATCAAGGTGCTGGCCTATGACCGCATGATTAACAACGCGGACATTGATTTTTATATCTCTTTCGACAATGAAAAGGTCGGGGAGCTGCAGGCACAAAGCCTGGTTGAGCGTGTGCCGCAGGGGAATTATTTCCTGATGGGCGGCTCGCCGGTGGATAACAACGCCAAGCTGTTCCGCGCAGGACAAATGAAAGTGCTGAACCCGCTGATCAAAGACGGGAAGATTAAAGTTGTGGGAGATCAGTGGGCCGATGGCTGGTTGCCGGAAAACGCCCTGAAAATTATGGAAAATGCCCTGACGGCCAACAACAACAAAATTGATGCCGTGGTGGCGTCTAACGATGCGACGGCCGGTGGTGCAGTACAGGCTCTGTCAGCACAAGGGCTGGCAGGGAAAGTAGCGATCTCGGGTCAGGATGCCGATCTCGCGGCGATCAAACGTATCGAAGCCGGTACTCAAACCATGACCGTTTATAAACCGATTACCAAACTGGCCAATGACGCTGCCGAAATCGCGGTGCAGTTAGGCAAAGGGGAAACCCCGAAATCCAATGCCACATTAAATAATGGCAAAAAAGACGTGCCGTCTTATTTATTAACACCGATTCCGGTGGATAAAAATAATATTGAAAGCACCGTGGTGGCCGACGGATTCCACAAAAAATCAGACCTTTAATTTTTCAATATTTTCTATAGAAACAACACTTCCCCCCGGAAGTGTTGTTTCTGCTGGAGGTGAAAGTGCCAGAACAATATGAAAAATTACCGTTGCTGGATATGCGCAATATCACCAAGCGGTTTGGTGCAGTAAAAGCCGTTGATAATATTAGTCTGACGTTATCTGCGGGTGAAGTGCTATCGCTGTGTGGCGAAAATGGATCGGGTAAATCCACGTTAATGAAAGTGTTGTGCGGTATTTATCCGCAAGGAACGTTTGAAGGTGAAATTTATTTTTCAGGAGAACGTCTTACTGCGAAAGGTATCCGTGATACCGAGCAAAAAGGGATCGCCATTATTCATCAGGAACTTGCGCTGGTTAAGCAACTGAGTGTGCTGGAAAACATGTTTCTGGGTAATGAATGGGGCAGTTATGGGCTGCTGGATACCGACAAAATGTATCTGCGTTGTCAGCGCATGCTGGCGCAGGTCAAACTCAATATTGATCCGCATACGCTGGTCGGGGAACTGGGGCTCGGGCAGCGGCAACTGGTTGAAATTGCCAAAGCGCTGAACAAGCAGGTCCGTTTGCTGGTGCTGGATGAACCGACGGCATCATTGACCGAAAGTGAAACCGCGATTTTGCTCGATATCATTCGTGACCTGCGCCATCACGACATCGCCTGTATTTATATTTCCCACAAACTCAATGAAGTCAAAGCCATATCGGACAAACTGTGCGTGATCCGCGATGGTCGTCATATCGCCACCTGCAATGCCGCCGGGACGTCGGAGAAAGAAATTATCGCCATGATGGTGGGGCGTGAACTGACGGAACTCTTTCCGCCGCGTGAACGCCAGATCGGTAAGGAAATATTAAGGGTGGAAAATCTTACTGCCTGGCATCCGGTTAACCGGCATATCAAACGGGTGGATAACGGCGGTTTTACGTTACGTGAGGGCGAGGTGCTGGGTGTCGCCGGACTGGTGGGTGCCGGAAGAACCGAAATGATGGAGTGTTTATTTGGTGTTTATCCGGGACGCTGGTCTGGCGATATCTGGCTGCAAGGCGAGAAAGTGCAGATCACCGATTGCCGCGATGCCATGCGGCGCGGGCTGGCGATGGTGCCTGAAGACCGTAAACGTGACGGCATCGTGCCGGTTATGGCCGTTGGCAGCAACATTACACTGGCGGCGTTAAGCCAGTTCAGCGCTGGCGGTGTTCTGCGCGAAGCCGAAGAACAGCACAGCATCAGTGAGTCAGTGAAACAACTCAAAATCAAAACCTCTTCTCCCGAACTGGCAATCGGGCGGCTCAGCGGTGGCAATCAGCAAAAAGCCATTCTGGCACGGTGCCTGCTGCTAAAACCTAAAATCCTCATTCTTGATGAACCGACGCGCGGGATCGACGTCGGGGCAAAACATGAAATCTACAAACTGATCGGCCAGCTGGCGGCGCAGGGCATGGCAATTATCGTCATCTCATCAGAGTTACCCGAAGTGCTGGGACTCAGCGACCGCGTGGTAGTCATGCATCTCGGACAGGTCAAAGCCTGTCTGGATAACAATAATTTAAGTCAGGAACAGGTCATGGAAGCCGCATTGAGGAGTGAATCTTATGTCTAAATTTCCCCAACCAGGAACCCCGTCTGCGCCTGCAACTCAGGGTGGGGCCGACGCGTTATTTTCGATGCAGAAACTGAAGAGTATTAACCTGCAGGTGTTCGTCATGCTGGCGGCCATTGCGGTGATTATTGTCTTCTTTAGCGTCACCACTGACGGCGCGTATATCAGCGCACGTAACGTGTCTAACCTGCTGCGTCAGACCGCCATCACCGGCATTCTGGCTGTAGGCATGGTCTTTGTGATCATCTCAGCGGAGATCGACTTGTCCGTCGGTTCCATGATGGGGTTACTGGGTGGAGCGGCGGCGATTTTCGATGTCTGGCTCGGCTGGCCTTTGCCGCTCACCATTGTGGTGACTCTGGCATTAGGGCTGCTGTTGGGCGCATGGAATGGCTGGTGGGTAGCATATCGTAAAGTCCCGTCATTCATTGTCACACTGGCCGGAATGCTGGCGTTTCGCGGCATCCTGATTGGTATCACCAGCGGCACCACGGTATCACCGACGACACCTGCAATGTCGTTAATAGGTCAGAGTTATCTGCCGGATTCTTTCGGTTTTGGTATTGGTGCGATTGCGCTGGCCCTGTTTATTGGCTGGCAGTGGCGCAGGCGCAAACAGCGGGCGGTGCTGGGTTTGCCGCTGACCGCAGCAAAAAGTGATGTGACCCGCCAGGCACTCACTGCGGTTATCGCGCTGGGCGCTATTTACCTGCTCAATGATTATCGCGGTGTGCCAACGCCGGTGTTGATTCTGGTGGCGCTGATGTTGGGTGGCATGTTTATGGCCTCCCGCACCGCATTTGGCCGTCGTATTTACGCTATTGGCGGCAACATTGAAGCGGCGCGGTTATCCGGTGTTAATGTCGAGCGCAGCAAGCTGGCGGTGTTTGCGATAAACGGTCTGATGGTAGCGATTGCCGGTCTGATCCTCAGTTCGCGGTTGGGGGCAGGTTCGCCTTCGGCGGGGAATATCGCGGAACTGGATGCCATTGCAGCCTGCGTTATTGGCGGAACGAGCCTGGCGGGTGGTGTCGGCAGCGTAGCCGGTGCGGTCATGGGGGCTTTCATTATGGCTTCGCTGGATAACGGCATGAGCATGCTGGATGTACCAACGTTCTGGCAGTACATCGTTAAAGGCGGAATTTTACTGCTGGCGGTCTGGATGGATTCGGCGACCAAACGACGTGCATAAAGTCAGCAGAGATGGCAGTGATGACGGGTGGTCACTTAGGAAAGTCTGAGCAACCTCACAAATTCACTAAGCTAAATCTACGTAAGCCATGGCGTTGTGCTATTGACCAACCCAATCAGCCTCATTCATGAGTACAAATGAATGAGGCTTTAGTCTATTAGAAAACCGGTGAGAGACAGGCATGTTTGAAAAACGTTATCGGATCACGTTGTTATTTAACGCCAACAAAGTCTATGACCGTCAGGTCGTCGAAGGCGTGGGTGAATACCTTCAGGCCTCACAAAGCGACTGGGATATCTTCATTGAGGAGGATTTCCGCTGTCGCATAGACAACATTAAAGACTGGCTTGGTGATGGTGTGATCGCCGATTTTGATGACCGTGAAATTGAAACGTTGCTTGAAGGCCTCAATGTGCCGATTGTCGGGGTGGGCGGGTCTTATCATCAGGAAGAAGATTATCCGCCGGTGCATTATATCGCTACCGACAACTACGCACTGGTTGAAGCGGCCTTTATGCACCTGAAAGAGAAGGGGATTAACCGCTTCGCGTTTTACGGTTTGCCTGATGCCGGGGGAAAGCGCTGGGCGCAGGAACGCGAGCACGCGTTCAGAAAACTGGTGTCTGCTGAACAGTATCAGGGTGTGGTCTATCAGGGGATGGAGACAGCACCGGAAAACTGGCAACACGCTCAGAACCGGCTGGCGGACTGGATCCAGACACTGCCGCAGCAAACTGGCATTATTGCGGTTACCGACGCCCGCGCACGTCATCTGTTGCAGGTGTGCGAGCATCTGAATATTCCTGTACCAGAAAAGCTTAGCGTCATTGGTATCGATAATGAGGAACTGACGCGCTACCTGTCGCGTGTCGCCTTGTCATCCGTGGTACAGGGCACGCGCCAGATGGGCTATCGCGCCGCGAAACTTCTGCATCAGTTGCTGGATCAGCGTGATTTACCGTTACAGCGTATTCTGGTACCGCCGGTAAAAGTGGTAGAACGCCGCTCAACGGATTTCCGATCACTGCGTGATCCGGCCGTCATTCAGGCGATGCATTACATCCGTTACCATGCATGCAAAGGGATTAAGGTTGAACAGGTTCTCGATGCCATCGGCATGTCGCGTTCTAATCTTGAGAAACGGTTTAAGGATGAAACCGGACAGACGATTCACGGCGTGATCCACGAAGAAAAACTCGACCGCGCCCGCAACCTGCTGGCCGCTACCTCGATTTCCATCAATGAGATCTCGCAGATGTGCGGATATCCGTCGCTGCAATATTTCTATTCGGTATTCAAAAAAGGCTATGAAATGACCCCTAAAGAGTACCGCAGCATTCATGGCGATAGCGTGTATCAGGATGTCTGAAAGCCGCATAAAAAAATGCCCCGTTCAGTGACGAACGGGGCATGAACACATCGATACCAGAGAATAAATTACAGTGTTATCACCACCGGACCTGCACCGGCAGCCGGGGTCAGCAATATCCCCAGCGCCCCTTCTTTCTGCGCAGCACCGCTCACTTCCCTGACCGATTTCTGATTGCGCAGGCACAGTGTCCAGCCTGATGCCTGGCCTTCCCGGGTTACTGTAATTACGCCATCCCGCCGTTCGGCTTTCAGGATGAAGACGGTTCTCCCGCTCAGATCGGTGATCACGCTTTCTGCCACCGCGCCGTCTTCCAGCTCGAACAGATGGAATTCAGGCTGCTGGCTGTAATCATAATCCGGCTTCTGATTATTACTGCCAAGCGCCAGCAAGGTATTCGGACGAACATACAACGGCAGGCTGTCGAAGCCATGCTGCTGACGATGCCAGCGCGAACCTTCGGCCACGTCGTTGCTCAGAAGGTGCGTCCAGCGGCCTTCTGGCAGATAGAAATTGACATCGCCTTCTTCGCTGAAAACGGGGGCGACCAGCAGATCATCACCAAGCATATATTGGCGGTCAAGATAATCGCATGCCGGATCGTCAGGGAACTCCAGCACCATGGCGCGCATCACCGGTGTTCCGTGGCTGGCAGCCTGGGCTGAAGCGGGGTAGAGATACGGCATCAGGCGGCATTTTAGCTGCGTGAACTGGCGCACCACATCGCAGGCTTCATCGTCATACACCCACGGCACCCGATAGGATTTGCTGCCATGCAGGCGGCTGTGGCTTGAGAGCAGGCCGAATGCGCACCAGCGTTTGTAGATGTGCGCCGGTGCAGTATTTTCGAAACCGCCAATGTCGTGGCTCCAGAAACCAAAGCCGGATAATCCGATGGATAACCCGCCACGCAGGCTTTCAGCCATCGACTCGTAAGTGGCGTAGCAGTCACCGCCCCAGTGAACCGGGAATTGCTGCGCCCCCACCGAGGCGGAACGGGCGAACAGCACGGCTTCGTCTGCGCCGAGTTTATCCTGCAACGTTTCGTATACCAGTTTGTTGTACACAAACGCGTAATGATTATGCATTTTTTGCGGGTCACTGCCGTCGTGCCAGACGACGTCGGTTGGGATACGTTCGCCGAAGTCGGTTTTGAAGCAATCGACGCCCATATCCACCAGACGTTTCAGATGGCCCGCGTACCATTCAGCGGCCTGCGGATGAGTGAAATCCACGATGCCCATACCAGCCTGCCATTTATCCCACTGCCAGACACGGCCGTCAGGGCGTTTGAGCAGATAACCTTTTTCTTTACCTTCACGGAAAAGCGGTGATTTCTGGCCGATGTACGGGTTGATCCACACACAAATTTTCAGGCCGCGCGCTTTCAGGCGCTGCAACATACCCTGAGGATCAGGGAAAGTTTGCGGATCCCATTCAAAATCACACCACTGGAAAGCTTTCATCCAAAAGCAGTCGAAGTGGAAAACATGCAGTGGCAATTCACGTTCCGCCATGCCGTCAATAAAGCTGTTGACGGTCGCTTCATCATAGTTGGTGGTAAACGAGGTGGTCAGCCACAGGCCAAACGACCAGGCGGGTGGCAGTGCAGGGCGGCCGGTCAGACGGGTATAACGATCGAGCACTTTTTTCGGCGTCGGGCCATCGATAACGAAATACTCGAGATATTCGCCTTCCACGCTGAACTGCACTTTGGAGACTTTTTCTGAGCCGACTTCAAAAGACACACATTCAGGATGATTTACCAGCACGCCGTAGCCGCGGTTTGTCAGGTAGAACGGAATGTTTTTGTAAGACTGCTCAGTGCTGGTGCCGCCATCGCGGTTCCAGGTTTCGACAGTCTGGCCATTTTTGACCAGCGCGGTGAAACGTTCACCCAGACCATAAACCGTTTCGCCAACGCCCAGATCCAGGCGTTCCATCATGTAGGTTTTATGCGAGTTCGCGTCCTGAACATAGCCGTTAGATTTCGCGACACTGCCGGTGATCCGTCGGCCATGGCGCAGGAAGTCCAGCGTCCAGTTATTACCTTTGGTGACGCGAACACTCAGATCACCGCTGTGCAGCGCGGCGAATTCATCGTTGTCTTCAAAGCGCAGTTCGGGGGTGTCGGTTTGCATTAACGGATAATGCGGGCCTTTATCCATTTCGCCATCAAAATGAGTAATACGTACACCCATCACGCCGGTCTGCGGCGAGAAGAAACGCAGCGTAAACAGTGGCGAGTCCAGTTGGCTGGCGCGTTCCGAGGCATCTTTCGGCGCAGCATAAATCACCATCTCATTACCGGAGCGTTGTACTTCAAACACCTGAAGCGGGTGCGTGAGTGACAATCCTTCCTGGATCAACCAGTTACCATCACTGATCTTCATAATGTCTCTTCCTTTTAAACTTCATCCAATTTATTTCATAAATTCTTGCTGATTGCGGCGGATGCCTTGTGCGACTTCATCAAGAATGCGGCGTAGCAGCGGGGTACGAAGAATGTAATAGCGTTTACAGATGATGGCGCTCAACAGGTAGCAAACTGCCGGAACCAGGGTGAACAGCGCGATAATGCTGGTCATGGTGGCTGCATTTTGGGTGGCGGCACCGGACTGATAACCAGCACCGGCCAGCATCCAGCCGATCATCGCACCGGCCAGAGCCAGACCGAGCTTCAGAACAAACAGGGTACCGGCGAAGCTGATACCGGTCAGGCGTTTGCCATCGTTCCATTCACCGTAATCTACGGTGTCGGACATCATTACCCACTGAATTGGCGTGACCAACTGATGCAGAACGCCGATAACGAAGATGAAGATAAACATCAGCACGCTGCCGTTCACCGGCAGGAAGAACATGCCGAGGCTCAGAACCGCCAGAATGGCGTTGGTCCACCAGAAAACACTGACCTTACATTTCCAGTCGGTCAGCGGTTTTGCCAGCGCACTGCCTAACAGGTTACCGACGGAATAGACGCCAAGGAACCAGGCGAACAGCACCGGATTGCCGAGAATGTACGTCACGTAATACATCATGGCGCCGCCGCGAACCGCGACCGCAATGATGTTGAGGATGGTCAGCAGGCCGACAATACGCCACTGGTCGTTGTGCCAGATATCACGCAAATCTTCGCGCATGGTGCCGGTCGGTTTGCCCGGATCGATACGTTCTTTGGTGGTGGCAAAACAAATCGCCAGCATCACGGCCGCGACAATCGCCAGCACCGCAATCCCGCCCTGATAACCGAGCGCCTGATTTTCTCCGCCGATCAGTTTAACCAGTGGCATCATCAGCACGGTACTTAACATGCCGCCAGCAGTGGCCAGCACGAAGCGATAGGATTGCAGTGAAATACGTTGCGTCGGGTTAGAGGTAATCACACCGCCAAGGGCGCAGTAAGGAATGTTGACCACGGTATACATCAGCGTCAGCAGGGTATAAGTGATAGCGGCGTAAATCATTTTGCCGGTCATGCTCAGCTCTGGCGTGGTGTAAGTGAATACGCAGACGATGCCGAAAGGAATGGCGCCAAACAGCACATAAGGGCGGAATTTCCCCCAGCGCGTTCGGGTGCGGTCTGCCAGTAATCCCATGCAGGGGTCTGAGATCGCGTCCAGTGCGCGGGCCAGCAGGAACATCGTACCGACATAACCCGCAGGAATGCCGAAAATATCGGTATAGAAAAACATCATGTAGAGCATGACGTTATCGAAAATGATATGACTGGCGGCGTCGCCTAATCCGTATCCAATCTTTTCCTTGACCGAAAGGATTTCTGTACTCATTGCTTCAATGTCCATATGAAAAGGGTGAGTACGTTTTTAACGGTTGGCGGGGGCCTGAGGCTATTGAGATTTTTGTTTCTGAAATTATGTTTCTTTATTTCTGTGATCGCACAGTGCAAACGGAGGAAAGTTGAGCGGGAAAAGTGTGGAGGAAGAGCCTGATACGGGGCGGATAGATGCGGAAAAAGCCTCCCGTTTCCGGGAGGCTCCGATGTTTATTTTTTATATTTTGCTTCCAGCGTCGCAAACCACGGTGCGGTGAAATCTTCAGATTTACCCCAGCCAGGAATGATTTTGCCCAGACCGGTCACGTTGATGCCGTCCGGTTGGCTGAGAAGCAGAGATTGCGGGATGGTCTGTGCCGGGAATTCATAGGTTGCAGGGGTTTTCTCACCGGCAATTTTAAGCGCCACAATTCGCAGGTTAACCGCGCCAATCAGCTGTGTATCCACTGCAGCGGTCATCTGCCACGGGCTGCCTTTTTCGCGCATCAGTTGTAAATCCTGATTCGATACATCAATGCTGTAGAGTTTGATCTCGGTACGGCCATTTTCTTTCAGTGCTTTATACGCGCCCTGACTGAAGGCGTCCCATGCGCCCCAGATGGCATCAATCTGACCTTTCGGGTACTTCGCGAGGATTGCACCGACTTTGTTCGCTGTATCGCCCTGCACGTCAGAAGACACTGCGCCGATAGATTCCAGCTGATGAATGCCCGGATTCTCTTTCAAAATAGCTTCGTAGGTTTTCTGGCGGCGTTCCATTGGCGGGAAACCGGCTACCCACAGTTTGACGATATTAGCCTTACCGTTGAAGTCTTTCACCAGCTGGCCGACAGAAGCTTTCGCCAGTGAGGCATCGTCCTGACGGGTGACGGTCACGCCTGGAATGTTTTCCGGCACTTCGGTATCAAATGCGGAAACCGCAATACCTGCTGCCGCAATGCGTTTTGCCAGCGCTTCGGAATACGGGCCGCGTCCCTGGGACAGGATAATGCCGTCGTATTTCTGGCTGATGGCCTGATTCACGAAATCCTGAAATTTGGCGTCATCGCCATTACTCAGAAAGGTATCCACTTTAAAGCCAAGCGCGCGGCCTTGTTTAATGGCACCGGCCAGGAACTGCGTGGTGTTATCGTCGGAGCCAAGATTACGGATAACTGCGATGCGCACGGGACCGTTGTGCTGGGCGATAGCCGCCGGAACGGGCGCAGGTGTTTCACCGGCAGCGAAGGCCGGTACAGTGGAAAACAGGCTTAATGCCAGCAGGGATGCGGATATTTTTTTCATTATTGAACAGCTCCGTCGGACGCGATGTTTTTTCTGGTGTTTTTTTTGGTAAATCCGGGAAGGCAATGCGGCTTTCCAGATTGAGGATGTACAGAAGTCTGTCTGTCTGGACGTCTATTCTGTCGGAGCAGTTTACCGGTATGTTACGAAAGAAGGAATGCTTTGTTGTTATTATATTTAACAGTGTTGTTATTCCTGTGGGTTATAGCGGATGCGCAGCCTCTGAGCAAAATCAGGCACATGGCCTAAACTGAATTTTTGTCTGCGATTTTTACATTGATTGTTCATTCCTCTAATACAGCCTCCGGGAGAAGCCTTATGCCATTTTCTTTCCGCGACACCTTATTGCCTGCTTTTGCGCTGGTGATGTTAACCACCAACGTCTCTGCTGCGCCGAAATCCCCCGTCCCGCCGCCACTTGTCAGCGCGCAGGTCACTGAACTGGCAAAAGGGCTGGATCACCCGTGGTCACTGGCTTTTTTGCCTGATAATCAAGGGGCGCTGATTACCGAACGCAGCGGGCAACTGCGACTTTGGAAGCAGGACGTTGGATTATCCGCACCGCTGAAAGGTGTACCGGCCGTGTGGGTCGCCGGGCAGGCCGGTTTGTGGGATGTCCGTTTGTCGCCAGATTTTGCCAGTAACCGCCGGGTGTAAAAGGTGAACCGCATGCTGCGCTGGGCTATGGCACGTTGACGGCGGACAATAAAACCCTGACGAATTTTAAGGTCATTTTCGTACAGCAACCGGCGTTGCAAAGCGGCATTAATCTCGGCGGGCGCATCGCCTTCGATCAGAAGGGAAATATTTTCCTGACGACCGGTGACAATAATCAGCGCATCAACGCCCAGCATCTGAATCAGTTGCAGGGCAAGATTTTGCGTCTGACACCGGAAGGCGGCGTGCCGCAGGATAATCCGTTTGTTCAGGACAAAAGTGCGAAGCCGGAAATCTGGACTTTCGGCAACCGTAATCCGCAGGGACTGGCAGTTAATCCGTGGAGCGGGGTGTTGTGGGAAACCGAACACGGCCCGCGTGGCGGCGATGAAGTGAATCTGCTGAAAGCGGGTAAAAACTACGGCTGGCCGCTGGCAACCTTCGGGATTAACTATTCCGGGCAGCCGATCCCCGAAGCCAAAGGCACCACATTAGCGGGGGCGGAAGATCCGATTTATTACTGGGAAGTTTCACCGGCATTAAGCGGCATGGCGTTCTATAACGTGCAAAAATTCCCGCAATGGAAAAACTCGCTGTTTATCGGTGCGCTGGCAGGAGAATCGCTGATCCGCCTGACGCTCGACGGCGAAAAAGTCACGCATGAAGAGCGTTTACTCAGTGACCGTAAGGAACGGATCCGCGAAGTGCAGGTGGGTGCAGACGGATTTGTGTATGTGCTGACCGACGATCGCGATGGCAAGTTGCTGAAGGTGGCACCGCAGGGTTAAGTCCTGAAGGGTTAACTCAATAAAAAGGCGGGCTATTTCAGCCCGCCTCAGTTTCAGTCAGCGCAATCAGCGTTGCGTTCTTTGCGCCTTGAACAGGGCCCAGACGCTGAGCAACCCGACCATCATCAGGTAGTAGCCCGGTGCCAGACTGCTGCCGGTGGCGGAAATCAGCAATGTACAGATGAATGGCGCGAAGCCACCAAACACGGTCACGGCGACGTTGTAGCTGATCGCCATCCCGCTGGCGCGGGTGGTGATCGGGAACAGGTCAGCCATCATCGACGGCACGGTGGAGAAATACACCGATTTCAGCAGTGCCAGCCAGCTTATCAGCAACAACAAGGACATCGCCGAAGTGTGTTGCAGCATCAGCCAGAATGCCGGATACACGGTCAGCAACAGCAGAATAAGCGATCCCCACATCAGCGGCAGACGGCCAATTTTCTCCGCCCACAGGCCCATAACGGGCGTTACTACCGTCAGGATAATCCCGGCTGCCAGTGTGGCGCTGAACCCCGCCGAAGCAGGCAGATGCAGTGTTTTGGTAGCATATGTCGGTACGTAGTTCAGCATATAGTTGATGGCAGTAGACACCACCATCAGGCCAATCGCGGTAAAGAACAGGCCTTTTTGCGCACGCACGATTTCTTTCAGTGGAGACGCGGTTTTCTCGGCCTTGCTGAAACTTTCCGATTCCCGGATATGACGGCGGATGTATAAACCGACCGGCCCGATCAGCAGCCCGAAGATAAACGGAATACGCCATCCCCAGTCCTGCAGTTGTGTTTCACTCAGCACTGCCGATAAGCCCAGCCCGAATGCCGATGCCAGCAGCGTACTCGCGCCCTGTGTCGCGAACTGCCAGCTGGCGATAAACGCTTTGCGTTCCGGGAAGTGTTCGACCAGAAAGGCCGTCGAACTGCCGAATTCACCGCCTGCCGAGAAGCCCTGAATCAGACGAGCTGCCAGGATTAACAACGGAGCCGCCATGCCGATGGTTCCGTAAGACGGCGTGATAACGATAATCAGGCCGCCGATCATCATCAGGCTGATGGACAGCAACAGTGAGGCTTTGCGTCCGTGTTTGTCGGCATACGCACCCAGCACAACCGCGCCGAGCGGGCGGATCAGGAATGACACGCCGAAACTGCCAAACGTCAGTAACAGGGAAACGGTCGGATCGGATGTCGGAAAATAGGCGTGAGCAATGTAGCTGGCGAAAAAACCGTAAATCGCGATATCAAACCATTCCAGCGCGTTACCGATACAGGTCGCAAAGAGGGTTTTCATCAGGCTTGGCTTTTCTGTCGCGTTGCCGGTTGTATGGGATGACGCCGTTAACTGGCTCATTTGGCACCTCCGGCGTGATCAATATGCTGAGCGAGCAGGGCGGTACCATGCTCGCCGAAATCCCATAACAGACGGGTCATGATCGCCAGCCCCTCGCGGGCGACGGAAATCAACATGTGCTCGTTGACGCCATGCTGACCGCAGGCCGGATACGAATGCGGAACCCACAACGTCGGCAGGCCGAGAATATCGGCAAAAACGTCATTGGGCAGTGAACCGCCGAGGTTCGGTAGCAGCGCCGGTTTTTTGCCGGTAGTTTGCTGCATGATGTTCAGCGCCCAGCCGACCAGCGGGTCGGTCGGGTCGAAACGGGTGGCCGGTGAACCGCGCATAAATTCCACTTCAACCTGTGGGAAACCCTGTGCATCAAGATGGTCACGCACGTGTTTCGCCAGGTTTTGCCAGTCAGTGCCGACCACAAACCGTAGCTGACACACTGCCGTGGCGTTGCCGGGAATCGCGTTCATCGGGCGCTGCGGGTTACCGGTCAGGAATGACAGCACTTCCAGCGTATTCCAGGCATACAAACGCTCGGCTGGCGTCAGACCGGCTTCTCCCCAGTCCGGGTCGATCTGCGGATCACTTTCGCCGCCACCGACGTCAACATCACGGAGAATGTCTCGCACTGCCTCACTGACTGCAGGCGGTTTAAGCGCTTCCACCTGCAGCTGCCCCTGCTGACTGACCAGCGAGGCCAGCGCATTGGCCAGCTGAATGCCGGGATTGGTCAGCAGACCGCCCCAGTTGCCGGAGTGATAGGCGTTGTCGCGGGCATTAATGGTCAGACGGAAATTGACCGCACCCCGCGAGCCGAGGAACAGCGTCGGGCGCACCGCACTCAGGCGCGGGCCGTCGGAGGCCAGGAAAATGTCGGCGCTGAGTTGGTCGTGATAGTTGCGGCACAGTTCGGCCAGCCCCGGCGAGCTGATTTCTTCACCCATTTCGAACAGCAGTTTGCAGTTAAAGCCGAGACGGCCACCACGTGCTTTGAAGATTTGTTCCAGCGCCGCAATATTAACGCTGTGCTGGCCTTTGTTGTCGGCGCTGCCGCGTCCGTACCAGCGGTCACCTTCTTCTTTCAGCGTCCATGGCGACAAATCACTGCGCCAGTTTTCATCGTCGCCGAACACCACGTCGCCGTGGCCATAGCTCAGTATGGTGGGCAATTCGCTGTCTTCAATGCGCGTAGCAATCAGGAAAGGACGGTTGGCAGCATGAGGATTTTCCACGCTGAGCAGGCTGAAACCCATCGCCGAAAGTGCCGGTTTAATCTCTTCATCGAGATAACGTGCCAGTTCAGCGTCTCGCTGATTGCTCTGGCTTTCGGTGGCAATAGCCACCCTGCGTGCCAGTGTTCTTTTGTATTCACCCTGATCGAACCAGGCTAATGCCTGTTCAACGATATTTTCCGCTGTCATGAATAACCTGCTTTTTAATGTTTTGAGGATTTATTGTTGGTTTTTTTAGCAGTTTCACTCTACGCGCGGCGCAAGCGTTGCCACAATAATAATAATTGCAACTTAGCGTTGCTTTTATTGTAATGCTTGTCTGCACAGTTATGAGGCAATACGGCCATGCAAAGTACGGAAATTCGCTACTTCCTGGTAGTGGCAAACACCGGTTCGCTGAGTGCGGCGAGTAAGCAATTATTTGTCGCAGTGTCTGCCATCAGTCGCCAGATCCAGCGCCTCGAAGAACGTATCGGTGCGCCGCTTTTTGAGCGTCATGCCCGCGGCATGGTGCTGAATGATGCCGGACAAATTCTGGAAAACCATGTGCGCAAAAGCATGATGGACATGGAACACGCCATGGCAGAAATCCAGGGGCTGAACGCGGTACGCCGCACGGTGATCCGCATGGCCTGCACCGACGGGCTGGCGTTTGATTTGCTGCCGCAGCTGTTTTCACAGTTCCGGCTGAACAATCCGGGTGTGATGTTTTATCTCAACGTCGGCACGGCGGTTGAAGTGTCGGAGATGATCCACAACGGCGAAGTGGAACTGGCGTTGCAGTTCAGTCTGGCGGCGGAGCGCGGTGTGGATATTCTGGCGTCTTTTCCCGCGCCGGTGCGCATGGTGATGCGTCCGGATCATCCGCTGGCGGAATCTGAGGTGCTGCTGACGGATTTGCACCCGTACCCGCTGGCGATGAACGAGCAGGGCAGCACCATCCGCCAGTTGTTTGATTTGTCCTGCCGGATGAGCGGCATTTTTCTTGAGCCTGCGGTGAGTTGTAACCGTTTCTCGACGTTGTACGATTTTATGGTGCAGACACCGGGCGCGATTGCGGCATGCAGCCATTTTTCCATTATGTACAAAGCGCGCCGCGACAATTTGCGGGTGAAACCGGTAAATATTGAACAACTGAGTCAGCGTACGTTGCAGTTGCAGTCACCGGCAGGCAAGCGGCGTCCGGCGGCACTGAGTCAGTTCATCGATTTTATTCGTGATGAACTGACGCGTGAAAACGAGAATTTTATTCGTGATTTCCGGCTGTAGCCGTCAGCATGCGTCTTGTTGCCGATGCGCGTAGCGTGACCAGTGCAGGTTGTGCCAGCCTTTTGCAGCAGCGAGCTTTTGCAGGGGCTCGCTGGCATTAATGACCGTAGCGACATCGGCAAACTCCAGCAAAGGCTGATCATAAAGCGTATGGCTGTAGGCGAAAATTTGCTGATAGAACGTCGGCTCGCGATTCTCCAGCCACAGTTTTAAGCGCTCAAGACGCCCCTCATGAAAGGTCAGTTTACCTTCGACCCTGCCGCTGAAACGCTGGTTAACGATACCGGCTTGCAGCCCGAGTCCGGCATTCGCACCCAGACGTCGGGCGACCGGCATGACCAGATGGTCGCCCGATGCGGAGATAATCAGGATTTCATCCCCGCGCATACGGTGCCAGTCGAGCCGTTCACGCGCCTGCGGATAAACCCGTGGCATGATATCCCGATGGATAAACCGCTGAACCCAGTTCGCCACGGTGGCACAGTTCAGGCCGCTCATGGGCTGTAACGTCTGAGAAAGATAGCGGCGGTAACGCTCGGTGGTTTGCGGGCAAATAACACCGCTGGCCGGAGTATTGTGCTGATGAACGGCATTCAGCCGGTAATGACTGAGTTCATCGCGGGGGGTGTAGCCCTGCGAAACCAGCCAGTGCAACCACAGATTGTGGCTGTCATCGCAAATCAGCGTGTGGTCGAGTTCAAATATTGCGAGATCCATGGGGCGGATTCCCTCATCTGAAAGCCTTCATTCAGCGTAGCGCAATTTCAAATATTGAGTGTTTTGTGAACAACATTGTCACGCGATCTTCATCAGGCGTGAAAGCGAGTCCACAGGCTTATCAGCAACCATGCTGCCAGTGACCAGCAGACCACGGCGCCAAACAGGGCGTAGGGGAGTTTCATCGAGCCGATGAAGAAATACAGAGAAATCAGATACACCATGTAAGGGATAACGGCCCACAGTCCGAAAATAATGGTGGTGCGCAGGGCTTCAATGCTGCGTTCGGTGCCGACGATATAATGGGCAATCAGCGCAAAAGTGGGGAACAGCGGAACCAGTCCGGCAATGTAATAATTGCGGGTTTTAGACAACACGCCGATCAGAATCACAACCAGTGCGCCAATCAGCGCTTTTACCACCAGACCTGTCATTGATGCCCCTGCGCCTGTTCACTCGCATTGATTTCTGTGGTGAATAAGCCCTTTATTGTTATAGGTATTTTGTATGTGATTTACAGACAAACTGCCCCAGCCGGATGGAATGGTCAAGTGCTTACTGCTGTTTTTATCATCAGTTGAATCTGCGCAAGCAGCGGAAAACTCTACTATTCTTAAGATCTTTACACTATTTAGGTTTATTCCCGACCCGGAAAGCAGTAGGTTTTACCTCTGACAGAGTTGCACAATCTGATTGAAAGATAAGATAAATTTCAGTTACCCGGACAAAAGCGCTGATACCTATGACAATTTCTTCCCAATTCAAACGGACTTTCATTTACGCGCTGGGCGGTGGAGTATTGCTGCTGGCGCTGCCTGCCGCTCAGGCGGATAACGCCCCGGTCGCGCCGCAGATTAACGCGAAATCCTGGGTACTTATGGATTACAACAGCGGGAAGATCCTGACGGAATCTAATCCCGATGCGCGTCTTGACCCTGCCAGCCTGAGTAAAATCATGGTCAGCTATGTGGTCGGGCAGGCGATCAAATCCGGCAAAATCAAATCAGATGATCTGGTTTCCGTCGGTAATGACGCCTGGGCAACCGGCAATCCGGTGCTGCGCGGCTCCTCGCTGATGTTCCTCAAGCCGGGTGACCGCGTGCCAGTTTCTGAGCTTAACAAAGGTATTGTGATCCAGTCAGGTAACGACGCCAGTATTGCGCTGGCGGATTTTGTGGCGGGCAGCCAGGATTCATTCGTCAACCTGATGAATCGCTATGCCGAACAGCTGAAACTGCAAAACACCCATTTCAAAACCGTTCACGGGCTGGATGCGGACGGGCAATATACCTCCGCTACTGACATGGCCCTGTTGTCGCAGGCGCTGATCCGCGATACGCCGGATGAATATGCGCTGCACAAAGAAAAAGAATTCACCTTCAATCACATCAAGCAGATTAACCGCAACCGCCTGTTGTGGAGCTCTAACCTGAACGTTGACGGCATCAAAACCGGTTACACGTCGGGCGCGGGCTACAATCTGGTTTCTTCCGCCAGCGATTCCACCGGCATGCGTTTAATCGCTGTGGTGATGGGGGCGCCAAGCGACAGGATCCGTTTTAATGAAAGCGAAAGCCTGTTGACCTGGGGTTTCCGTTTCTATGAAACGCTCACGCCAATCAAGGCGGGTGATGCCTTTACCAGCCAGCGTGTCTGGTTTGGTGAGGAGAAAATGGTGCCACTCGGCGTGGCTGAAAATGCCTCGCTGACCATGCCTAAAGGCCAGCTGAAGAATCTCAAGGCCAGTTTCAATCTGACCAGTCCGCAGCTTGAAGCACCGCTGGCGAAAAATCAGGTAGTGGGTACAGTAGATTTCAGTCTGGACGGCAAGGTCATCGAACAGCGTCCTCTGGTGGCGTTGCAGGAAGTGAAAGAAACCGGTTTTATTGGCCGTATCTGGGACTTCGTGATGATGAAGATCAGTGGATTGTGGGGCAGTATTTTCGGCAAATGATAATCTGCTGACATAAAAAACGAGGCTCAGGTAGCCTCGTTTTTTTATGCTTTGAATAACGGAGCAGGGGATCAGTGCTGAACCCAACCTTTCTTGATCGGGAAAGCAAAACCGAAACGGTAAACCTTGCACATCAGGGCATTAATCGGTTCGCCGAACAAGTTCCACACCAGTTGCGCGAACAGGCACCCCAGCATACCTACCAGGAAGCCGCCCAGCATATCCAGCGGCCAGTGCACGCCAAGGTAAACGCGTGACCAGGCGATCGACAAGGCGGTTACCATCAGTAAAGCGCATGACCAGATACGGTGCCAGAACAGGAAGGCCAGCGCGAAGGTGAAACTGACTGTACCGTGATCACTCGGGAAGGAATCATCCGGTGAATGATGCAGGAAGTTATAACCAAAACCTTCCACAAAAGGACGGGCATGAGGGAACAACATGGAAAACGTTTTAGCCGTTGTCATCGCAAAAAGAAGCGCAATGGCTGTCTTACTGATCATTTCGCGTTGCTTATCGATACGCTCCTGATGGCCCCATAGCCACAGGCCGATAATCAGCAGCGGGACAATCATAATCAGGTCATTAGCCAGAAAAGTGGCCAGCTGAATCAGCGCTTTCGGCGAATCCGGTGTGGCGTTAATCCATAGAAAAATCAAATGATTTAGTTGCTCCATAATACTACCCTCATTTATACAGGCCAAAATAGCCATCAAAAGAATCCGGTAACTTGCTGACAGGACGAAAAAATTTCAGATACGTTAATTTGTGCTGCCCTGCAGGTAAAGGGGTCTCGTCTGAATATCCGCATTCATTGAATAACGGTATAGTTTCACGATGAAATAGAGTGTAAAGAGAAGAACTTAAGGAAGCCTTAAGCGGGTGGTCATACCGCCTGAGCGGGGGACAGACAAAGTCTGAATACGGTAACGAGGAGAGTGTCAGAATGGAGATTCGTGAGGCTGACATCGGCGATTTAAGCCTGTTGCAGCGCCTGGGGCGGGAGACCTATCGCCATTATTTTGGTAGTTTATGGCAAAGCGGGGACGAACTGAATGCTTTCCTGGAGGAGGATTTTGGTGATGAGGCGCTAGCCCTGAGCCTGGAAAGTCCGGATTGCTGCTGGCTGGTTGCGCAGGATAACGGTGAGGCGGTCGGTTTCGCCAGACTGAATTTTAATACGCCGCTGGACGTTGCAGAAGGTCAGGGGGCGAAGTTATGCAAACTGTACTTCACCCCGCTGAACCGTTCGCGTGGTTTGGGATCTGAAGTTTTTGCCTTCGCCGAACGTGTGGCAAGAGCGCGTAACCAGCCCGTTCTCTGGCTTGATGTGTTGCAAAGTAATTTGCCCGCCATCGGATTTTATCAGCGTCAGGGGATGCATCTGGCGGCTGAGACGACATATGTCACCGCCACCCAAACCACCCGGTTGTGGATCATGAAAAAGGATATCAATGATTAAATTACGCCTCGGCGGTCTGTTTATCACACTGGAAGCAGGGGAGGATATTCCTTATGCGCCGGAATTTTGTGAACATTATACCTACCTTCTCCACCCGGTTGACGGTGGCTATGAGATTTTGCGCTACGATGCTTATTCCGGCTGGCATAGACGTCCTGACCAGCTATTTGAAGATGGTCATCAGGCATTTGTATTTGCCTATCAGGCGTACGAAAAGGAATGGAATCAGACCGACGGGCGTTTAGGCGGTAAAGGCCAGCGCCTCGAATGGATTATGTAATAACCTGTTCTTGCGAATAGTCATCTACAGCCCCTATTTCAGGGGCTTTTTGTTGTCCTTAATGCAACCTTATTTTTAGAAAAATACAAAACATGACAGAGAACAGGCTGAATTCTGTGAATTATGTTTTCATGCCATAGTATCGCGGTGAAATTATTATAGGATTTAAATATCACTGTGAGAATGATATGAAATCACTCCAGGTCAAACAATGCCGTAACTGTATGTTTTTAATTGTCTTATTATTGTGTTGTGGGCAGTTTTAAACTTAAACAAACACCAAACGAAAGGTATTTCAAAATTTTTCTGGTTGCAACGAAACTTACCCTCGTTTATTTTTACGCCCATCTGTCCGGCCCGAAGGAGAAATATAACTTCATGGTGGCGGATAATAAAATTGCCGGGCGGAAATTTAAACAGTTTATAAATAATCAAGGATATTGATGATGAAATTACGCGCGCTTTCTCTGGTAATTCCCGCACTGATGATGGCCGGCACTGTTGGCGCTGCCGAAATTTATAATAAAGACGGTAATAAACTCGATCTGTTCGGTAAAGTCGACGGCCTGCATTATTTCTCCAGCGATGACAGCGCTGACGGTGACCAGTCATATATGCGTTTAGGTTTCCGTGGTGAGACTCAAATCAATAATGAACTGACCGGTTACGGTGAGTGGGAATATCAGGCTTCCCTGAATACTGCAGAAAGTGAAGATGCAAACAATTTCACCCGCGTAGGTTTTGCCGGTCTGAAATTCGGTCAGTGGGGCTCACTGGATTACGGTCGTAACTACGGCGTGATGTATGACGTGGCAGCATGGACGGATGTTTTGCCTGAGTTCGGTGGCGATACCTACGGCGCGGACAACTTCATGTTCCAGCGTGCGAACGGTGTACTGACATACCGCAACAAAGATTTCTTCGGCGTGGTCGATGGACTGGATGTGGCGGTGCAGTATCAGGGCAAAAATGGCAGTGCGACTGAATCTAACACTGGCCGCGATGTCCTGGCGCAGAATGGTGACGGCTACGGCATGTCCCTGACATATGATCTGGGCGAAGGTTTCAGCGCAGCAGCAGCGATGATGGCGTCTGATCGTACCAGCGAACAAAATGGCCGTAACAATCCGGCAA
The DNA here is from genome assembly GCF_019969905.1 of Rahnella sp. GSA61A. Taxonomy (NCBI): domain Bacteria; kingdom Pseudomonadati; phylum Pseudomonadota; class Gammaproteobacteria; order Enterobacterales; family Yersiniaceae; genus Rahnella; species Rahnella sp. GSA61A. The sequence goes on from NZ_JAHXYO010000006.1 coordinate 74,090, forward strand.
TCATTGGTAACGGTGATAAGGCAACGGCTTACAGCGGCGGCCTGAAATACGACGCAAACAATATCTATCTGGCAGCAATGTACACCCAGAGCTACAACGCCAACCGTTTCGGTAAAGCGGGCAGCACGGCTTACGGTTACGCGGATAAAGCACAAAACTTTGAAGCCGTTGCACAGTACCAGTTCGATTTTGGTCTGCGTCCTTCGATTGCGTATGTACAATCACATGCCCGAAATGTTCCGGGTTACAGCAACCAGAACCTGACTAAATATGTTGATGTAGGCGCGTCATACTTCTTCAACAAAAACATGCTCACCTACGTTGATTATAAAATCAATCTGATGGATGACACCCGCCTGACCCGCGACGCCGGCATCAATACCGATGACATTGTAGCCGTCGGTCTGGTTTATCAGTTCTGATAAGCCGGCGCGCCCCTGTTAGTTTCAGGAACCGCGTCCTATGTGTCTGATTCCCCTGCCAGTTGGCAGGGGATGATTCACTGACTTTTCCTTCTTTCCTCATTCTTCCCACTCAGGCATCATGGCGCAACATTCAATGCATTACTGCTGATGAGGCCAGGATGACCGACTACGCCACCCCTAATCTTCCTTCCCGTAATTTCGAAGAAACCCAGTGCTTTTATGGCAGCTTTGGATTCATCACTACTTACGTTGATGACGGCTGGCTGATCATGACCCGCGGAACCCTTACGCTGGAATTCTTCCTGCACACGGATCTCGACCCGCTCACCAGCTGGTTCAGCTGCTGCCTGCGCGTCGATGACGCCGATGCACTTTTTGATGCGTTTATGGCGGCAGGAATCGGGCAGGATAAAAAATCCCATCCGTGCATTCATCTGCCAAAAATGCAGCCATTCGGGCTGAGAATGGGCGCAATGATCGATATCGACGGCACGCTGGTGCGGGTGATTGAGAATGAGAAATAAGCGCTGAAACACGTTCAGATACTCTTCAACTCACGTTAAATTTTCGCTATGTTATTGAAGTGAATATGATTGAGGAGATGAAAACGTGATAGTTAGAACATGGCACGGATGCGTACCCGTAAAACATGCAGCAGGATTTGCTGAACATCTGCAACTGACGGGCGTCCAGCATTCTCAGGGTATCGAAGGCAATTTAGGCGCTTTGGTCAAAAGCGTTTCGCAAGGGGATTGGGAGCATTTTTTCCTGGCAACCTACTGGCGGGATATCGAAGCGGTAAAAGCCTTTGCCGGTGATGACTATCATGTTGCCGTGACCTATCAGGACGATGAACAGTTTGAATTGCTGTCTGATCCTTATGTGTTTCAGCATGAGGTTGAGGGTGTGGTGGGGTTGTAGGGAAAAATGTTATCTGACTGCCCGTTTCTGAGGCAGTCAGAGGATATTAAGCCGGTGTGGTTAAAACCCGCGTTCTACCGTGATATAACCGCCAAAGCCTACAGAGCATTCATCATCATTTCTGAATGCCGATCCTATGAAGATATTTTCCTTTCCAGCGTTATCTTCAAAAGTGAATTTCACTATCAGGTTGTAGACATTCCCTTCAGTATACGTTGAATAATAATCCTTCCACGTCATTCCCGTTTGATCTTTCCCTGACTCGACCTGATCTTTTTTGGCAAGTTGAGCTGCCAAAGCAGGGGTTACTTTCGTTTTACTTATTAACGTCATGAGTGTTTTTTGGTTATTAACTGCTCCAACGTCAACATCTAATTCATACTGCATAGCATCTTTCATGGCAGATTCAATGTATGAACCAGGCTTCATGCAAATATCTTGTGGTTCCTGTGCCATTGTGCTGAATGCGACGCCATTCAGGAAAAAAAGAAGGATATATTTCATTTTACGGTTAACTCCCTGTCGCCGCTTGCCCATATTCTTTTCCTTTCAGTGAGACTGGTTACAATACAGCCACTTGATGCCTCGCCGGGGTGCTGACTGCTATCTCCATGAATTTTAAATGCGTCCCGTCCGCACATATTATTGCTGCTGGAAGGTGTCAGAGATAATGAGTATTTTCCGGTTCTATGGGAGGTATGAGGCGAACCAATCTGATAGCTACCTCTGGGTAAAGGTCCCCGGTCCTTAAGGCATTCCTGTGCCGGGTCATTTTTATAACCAGGTGCGCCAGCATAAGAACCGGTGAACTGATAAGTCCCGTCATGATAAAATTTCCGGGAGCTGACTTCATAAGTCCATGACATATATTATCCTTTATGCTCTTTCATTCCAGGTATCAGAATGGACTATATTTCCGCCCAGATAGTGCCAGATTATCTTTTCATAGCTTAATTCAACGTATTCATGATGAGTGTGGCGTTCGAATAATTCATTCTTGATGTCATGCATAAAAGGTTCGACAGATATAACCTTTACATTCTCTAATGTTACGCGGAAATATTCTTTCTCCTGTCCCCCATAATCAATGCAATAAAATTTAAACTCAGCATTCTTTAACGTCTGACCTGAAGAGACTGCTTTGTAGAGATAAGGGCTTGAGGCATCGACCTCCTTTTCAAACGCATAACTGCAATGGATACGTTTTGCGATGAGTTTCCCCGTCTGTGAATCGACGGGGACTTCAACTGCATGCATCAGTTCTAAAACCTCGATGCTGCCTTCTCTCTGAAGGATATCTACCGAACCTTTGATGTCTGTACCATCATCGTACTTAAGCCATAAATAAACAGGTATTGCCATTTTAACCTCCCGGAAAGTAATGAATGCCGGAAGCAAAATTACGCGCGTTGGAAGCAAGTTTCTTTTAAGTCCTAGTGCTTTAGGTATTTTTAAGACTGTTTGCAGAAAGGATTTTGCGTTTAAGCACGCAGAACGGCGGAGGTGTGATGAATTTGAAATCTACAGTAAGCAGAAAAGAAAAAACCCGGCAATCTTGAACCTAATAAGGCGGGATTGACGGGCTCTCCAAATTTGGGGACTTCAAAGAAAAGCAGTGGCACTAATTAAGACTCTGGCTAACTTTAAAAGTTCGTGCGAGGGGGCAAAAATTTAAAAAAATATTGATTTTTTTTTGCCCCATTACACTTCAATGAGTTACGTCATGCACCGGGCCAGATGATGACGATTAGCGTACCGGCGAGCGTCAGTAATACGTTAGCAATGGCATAGGTTCCTGCATAACCGAGTGCCGGAATGTTACTGCGTGCCGTGTCGCTGATGATTTCCATCGCCGGAGCGCAGGTTCGTGCACCCATGATGGCTCCGAACAGCAAAGCGCGGTTCATGCGTAAAACATATGCCCCGAAGATGAAGCAAATCACCACCGGCACCAGGCTGACAATCAGGCCGGAAAGCAGCATCTGGCCGCCTATTGCGCCGAGACCATTATTGATACCCGCACCGGCACTGAGGCCGACACCCGCCATAAACACCATCAGGCCAAACTCTTTCACCATATTTAGCGCGCCCTGCGGGATATAACCGAAAGTAGGGTGGTTGGCTCGCAGGAAGCCGAGCATGATCCCGGCGAACAGCAGTCCGGCGGCGTTACCGATGCCAAAACTGAAGTTTTTGAACTGGAAAGTGATGAGGCCGATCATCAGGCCGACAATAAAGAAGGCGCAGAAGGCCAGCAAATCCGTGAGCTGACTGTGTACGGAGATAAACCCGATACGCTCCGCCACGCTTTTCACCCGTTTTGCGTCGCCGCTGACCTGCAACACATCGCCTTTATTCAGCACGATACTGTCATCGATAGGCATTTCAATCTGACTGCGGATCACGCGGTTGAGGAAACAGCCCTGATCGGTGAGATTCAGTTGACTCAGACGCTTGCCGACCGCGTGGTTATTCTTGACCACCACTTCTTCGGTCACGATACGCATGTCGAGCAGGTCGCGGTCAAACACTTCCTTACCGTTACGGAAACTCGGGTCGAGGCGTGAATGTGCGTCCGGATAACCGACCAGTGAGATCTCATCGCCCACCTGCAATACGGCGTCGCCGTCCGGTGTCGCCAGGATGCCATTACGGCGGATTCGCTCTATATAGCAGCCAGTCTGACGATAGATCCCCAGTTCACGCAGGTTTTTGCCATCGGCCCAGGCCACCAGCTCCTGTCCCACGCGATAGGCGCGGATCACCGGCAGATACACTTTTCGTTTACTGTCGGTATCCAGGCCACGCTCGCGCGCGATCTGCTGGGCGCTGGTAGGCAAATCCTGATGTTGCAGCTTCGGCAGATAACGTGCGCCGAAAATCAGGCTCACCAGACCGATGAGATAGGTCAGGGCGTAGCCCAGGCTCAGGTTATCCAGTTCAGGCCCGAGCATCTTGTTACCGCCCATGGTATTACGCAGCGTGTCTCCGGCGCCGACCAGAACCGGGGTTGAGGTCATTGAACCCGCGAGCATCCCGGCGGTGAGGCCGATGTCCCAGCCGAACAAACGTCCGAGTCCGAGTGCCAGTAACATGGCGCTGCCGACCATCACCAGTGCCAGCATGAAATAATTTTTGCCGTCACGGAAGAAAATGGAAAAAAAGTTTGGCCCTGCTTCGACGCCTACGCAGAAAATAAACAACATAAAGCCGAGGTTGAGCGCTTCAGTATTAATACTGAAATGCTGCTGACCCAAAAGCAGCGAAACCACTAATACGCCGATAGAATTTCCGAGCTGAACGGAACCCAGGCGAATTTTCCCCAGGCACAGACCGAGTGCCAAAACCACAAATAATAACAGGATGTAATTCCCGTTTAACAAACTAGCGACGTTTATATTCACAAGGATAACTTATTGTTTACCAACAAATTCTTGATATAGGAGAATGTAAAGGATAAATTCAGAAACAGAAAATTCCTACTCAGGATCGCACGGTCTGTTTCAGCCCCGGCGGGGTGGAAAATTGGGTTTCGGGCGTCATTTTAGTCACAGAACGCCAGTTCAGCCAGAGAAATGCCCGTATAAATCTTCTGAAAGCTTTTTTTGTGTTTCGCGGGAGTGCGGAACGCTCTGGGGAAATGAGCCAGAAGGCTCTGACAGGTAACAAAGAACGCATTTTATGCAGAGAACCTGTGAAATCTCGCCAACTTTAAGGAGGAAGTAAAATGGCAATTTGGCGAAAAGTGGTAGCCCCATTAATTTGTTGCACAATGTTCTTAATTATTTTTCTTATGTTAAAAAATGGCTGGATTATTGTTAGAAATATCGCGCCAGGCCCGGAATATGGCCTGTTATTATTTTTAATTCCCGGCGTGGTGACGTCGCTGATTTCCCGCGATTCGGCGATATTTTCGTCCTTTGTCGGCGGGCTGGTTTCCATCCCTGTGTGCTTTTTATTGCGCATGGCCTTTTATCCACGCGTTCGTCCGCTGATGCAGGAACTGGCCTATGCCACCAGTGCGATATTTTGGTGTGTTCTGGGCGCTATGCTGGTTCATTTGCTGGTCATTGCTTACCGGCAGTTCAGGCAACACTGACATGTCATGATGTAGAAGCCATAAAAAAGGCGCTCACTGAGCGCCTTTTGGCTGTGTATATCTTTATTTTATCGCGGATCAGTTGCTGAACAGCGCCAGATGCTCTTTGGCATAGGCTTCGAAGTCAGTACAGCCACCGATGTGTTTCTGATCGAGGAAAATCTGCGGAACGGTTTCTACCGGTTTACCCACGGTTTTTTCCAGGTCGGCTTTAGTGATGCCTTCCGCGTGAATATCGATGTAGCGGAAGTTGAAATCATCACGTTCTTCAGTCAGTTTTTCAGCCAACTCTTTAGCGCGTACGCAATAAGGACAGCCAGGACGCCCAAAAATTACTGCAAACATGGAGACTCCTTTGTTAATGCCAACAAGATAAATGAAAGGGGAATGTCTGTTTTTGTTAACCACATCACCTTTTTGATGTCGCTACTATGCCTGTTACAAACCATAAAAAAAAGCAGGAATTACCTGTCAGTCCGATACCTTTGACCTATCTGAATGAACCGGCAGTCTTTTTCAGACACAGCACATTGTTACAGCTACAGGTGCCGGAATCCTTGCAAACGGTGCTCACAGCATGAATGATTGGGGCAACTTTTTTATTTATCCTTACCGCTCAGGAATTTTTTAATGACGCCGACCATCGATCTTCTGCGCTCACACCGCTCCATCCGTGCTTTTACCGATCAACCGGTCCCGGACGAGCAACGTGAAGCCATTATTGCCGCCGCTCAGGCTGCTTCGACTTCGAGCTTTCTGCAATGTTATTCGATTATCCGCGTGACCGATCCTGTGCTGCGGGAGACGCTGGTGCAGTACACCGGTGGTCAGAAATATGTCGCCAGCGCCGCTGAATTTTGGGTTTTCTGTGCTGATTTCAATCGTAATTTACAGATCAACCCTCAAGCCGAGCTGGGTCTGGCCGAGCAGTTGTTACTCGGTTGTGTGGACACCGCGCTGATGGCGCAAAATGCCATGACGGCGGCGGAGTCACTGGGGCTGGGCGGTGTGTTTATCGGCGGTATCCGTAATCAGGTGGAAGACGTAGTGAATCTGCTGAAACTGCCTAAATTTGTGATGCCTTTGTTTGGTTTATGTATCGGAACCCCCGCGCAGGATCATCAGGTCAAGCCGCGTATGCCGCAGTCTCTGCTGGTGCATGAAAACAGCTATCAGCCGGTAGATAAAGAGCAACTGGCAGAATATGACGACGCGCTATCGGCGTATTATCTGCAACGCGACAGCAATGCCCGACGCGATACCTGGAGTGATTTGATTATTCGTACCCTTAAAAAGGAACAACGTCCGTTTATGCTGGACGCATTGCACAAGCAAGGTTGGGCAACACGCTAAACGGCGACGGAGTGTTGGATGAAAATTGCAATTCTTTCCCGTGACGGGTCGTTGTATTCGTGTAAACGCCTGAAGGAAGCGGCTGAAGCACGCGGACATGAGATCGACATTATCGATCCACTGTCCTGCTACATGAATATCAATCCTGCTGCGCCCAGCGTGCACTATCGCGGGCATCAGCTGGATAAGTACCATGCGGTGATCCCACGAATTGGCTCCGCGATTACCTTCTATGGCACAGCGGTGCTGCGTCAGTTTGAAATGCTGGGCAGTTTCCCGCTGAATGAATCGGTGGCGATCACCCGGGCGCGCGATAAATTGCGTTCCATGCAGATTCTGGCGCGTGAAGGCATTGATCTGCCGACGACCGGTTTTGCTAATGCGCCGGATGACACCGCCGATTTGATTGCGCTGGTCGGTGGTGCGCCGCTGGTGGTGAAGCTGGTTGAAGGAACACAGGGGATTGGTGTGGTGCTGGCAGAAACCCGTCAGGCAGCAGAAAGTGTCATTGACGCATTTCGCGGCCTGAACGCGCATATTCTGGTACAGGAATATATCCGCGAAGCAGAAGGGCGCGACATTCGTTGTCTGGTGGTGGGGAAAAAAGTGGTCGGAGCGATTGAGCGTCAGGCCAAACCGGGTGATTTCCGCTCGAACCTGCATCGCGGCGGGACGGCCACCAATGTCAAAATTACGCCGCAGGAGAAAGACATTGCGGTTAAAGCCGCGCAGACTCTGGGGCTGGACGTCGCCGGGGTTGATATTTTACGTTCAAACCGCGGGCCGCTGGTGATGGAAGTCAATGCCTCGCCGGGGCTCGAAGGGATCGAAGCCACCACCGGTCTGGATATCGCCGGTATGATGATTGACTATATCGAACAAAGAGCGCGGCCGGGATTCCGTCTGAAATCCGGTGGCTAATTCTTATTCCCGTGCGTTAAATGTCCATCAATCCGGTAATGATCGTAGCGCTGACCGGCAATATTCCGTAAGCTATGACCCCTTCGTAATGCCGCTGGCGTTACGAAGGGTTTGTTTTTTTCGTTGTGTTGAACTCGTGAGGCATTCTATGGATTCGCTCATCGTCCCTGATTTAGCGCTGCTGCGGCGCTGGCTGGATCAGCTGGGCATCTCTTTTTTCGAGTGTGATTCCTGTCAGGCTCTCCATTTGCCGCATATGCAGAATTTTGACGGCATTTTTGATGCCAAACTCGATATTGTAGATAATGTGATTTTGTTTTCTGCACTGGCCGAAGTCAAACCGACGGCGTTGATCCCGCTGGTGGCCGATCTGAGCTCGATTAATGCCAGTTCACTGACCATTAAAGCGTTCGTGGATATTCAGGACGACAATTTGCCGAAACTGATTGTTTGCCAGTCACTGACGATTGCAGTGGGTGTGACGGAAGAGCAGTTTGCTTTCTTCCTGCAACAGGCTGAGGAGCAGATGTCGATGATTATTCTCGAAGCGCACGCCAATGACCTGCTTTTCCTTGGCGAGGAAGAAGAAGGCATGCCGGTCACTACTGTGAATCTGCCTTTACTGCATTAATTTTCCATTTCCGGACATTCATTTCCCCCCTCTGAAGATCCTTTCCTGCGAGCCGTGCTTATTGCGGCTCCGCTGCCTTTATCCGCTTTCGCCATAAGTTATGCTGCATTGGTGTGGTTGTTGCCAGATATTTCACTTTGTTAAAAGGCAAAATGCCAGACGGTATAGACTAAATCTGCATAATTAATCGATAAACGCCGGTTTTGTCTCAGGAGGCTGGTACACAAGGGTTGCAGGCGCTATGCTTCTGACTCTGCATCAAGCGTGATTACGTCGTAAAACCAAACGGTTAATTCGCAGGCAGCGTATGCGTCAACGTTGAATGCCTATGCATATTCCATGGGTGTCGGTTGGCAGTTGTGTGAAAGGTTTTGTATCCGTCTCAATGATACAAATTCGATTTATATTCCCTGTCTTGGAGGTAGTAACGGATGTTCACCCTGCGTAAAAAGTGGTTATCGGGTGTTGTCGCCGGCCTGGTTATGGCTGCGTCCGTCACAGCGTCTGCGGATGAAAAAACGCTGCATATCTATAACTGGTCCGATTATATCGCACCAAATACCGTGCCTGATTTCCAGAAGGAAACCGGCATTAAAGTGGTTTACGACGTGTTTGATTCCAATGAAGTGCTGGAAGGCAAACTCATGGCAGGCAGCACCGGCTTCGATCTGGTGGTACCGTCGGCCAGCTTCCTCGAACGTCAGCTGGCGGCTGGTGTGTTCCAGCCTCTGGATAAGAGCAAACTGCCAAACTACAAAAATATGGATCCTGAGCTGCTGAAGATGGTGGCGCAACATGATCCGGGCAACAAATACGCGATCCCTTATCTGTGGGCGACCACCGGTATCGGCTATAACGTCGATAAAGTGAAAGCCGTACTGGGTAAAGATGCCCCGGTAGACAGTTGGGATCTGGTGCTCAAGCCTGAAAACCTCGAGAAACTGAAAAGCTGCGGCGTTTCATTCCTCGATGCCCCTGCGGAAATCTACGCAACAGTCCTGAATTATCTGCATCTGGATCCGAACAGCACCAAAGCATCAGATTACACCGGTGCAGCCAACGATCTGCTGCTGAAACTGCGTCCGAACATCCGTTATTTCCACTCTTCTCAGTACATTAACGACCTGGCGAACGGCGACATTTGTGTGGCAATTGGCTGGGCTGGTGATGTGATGCAGGCGGGTAACCGCGCGAAAGAAGCGAAAAACGGTGTGAACGTGGCGTACAGCATTCCCAAAGAAGGGGCGCTGGCCTTCTTCGACGTGTTTGCTATCCCGGCAGATGCTAAAAATCTCGATGAAGCCTATCAGTTCCTCAATTACCTGATGGAACCAAAAGTTATCGCGCAAATCAGTAACACCGTTTACTACGCCAGCGGAAACAAAGCCGCGACACCACTGGTTAACGAAGATGTGCGTAACAACCCGGGCATTTATCCACCGGCCGATGTTCAGGCGAAACTCTTCACCCTGAAAGTTCAGGATCCGAAGATTGACCGCGTGATCACCCGTTCGTGGACCAAGGTTAAAACCGGCAAATAATACTCTTCATCCTTCAGGCTGCCTCTGCGTTGGCTGCGCGAACGCGCCCCGGTCACTGACGTGTGTCAGCTCCCGGGGACTTGCTCACTTGCCGCCTTGATGCAACCAGAATGATTTTGAGTATCGTTAATGCGGCTCCGCTTATTGATGGCGGGGCCGCTGACGTTTTGCTTCCGGCTGTATTTTGGGTATACCGATCAGGCACTTTCCCCCCTGACTGTTATGCTTATTTGAACTGCTTTATTCTGATACCGGAGATTTCTCTGAGTGAACGACGCTATCCCCCGCCCGCAGCCTAAGACCCAGAAAGGTTTCACGCCTTTGCTGGAAATCCGCAATCTGACCAAATCTTTTGATGGCCAGGCCGCCGTCGATGATGTGAGCCTGACCATTTATAAAGGCGAGATTTTCGCACTGCTCGGCGCGTCCGGCTGTGGGAAATCAACCCTGTTGCGTATGCTGGCCGGTTTTGAGCCGCCCACGCAGGGCCAAATCGTACTGGATGGCGTAGATCTTTCGCAGGTGCCGCCGTATCAGCGTCCCATCAACATGATGTTCCAGTCTTACGCCTTGTTCCCGCACATGACGGTCGAACAAAACATCGCGTTCGGCCTCAAGCAGGACAAACTGCCGTCAGCGGAAATCAAAAGCCGCGTGGCGGAAATGCTGACGCTGGTGCATATGCAGGAATTCGCCAAACGTAAGCCGCACCAGCTTTCCGGCGGTCAGCGTCAGCGTGTGGCATTAGCGCGCAGCCTGGCGAAAAGACCAAAACTGCTGCTGCTCGATGAGCCGATGGGGGCGCTGGATAAAAAGCTGCGCGACCGTATGCAACTGGAAGTGGTGGATATTCTTGAGCGCGTCGGCGCGACCTGTGTGATGGTGACACACGATCAGGAAGAGGCGATGACCATGGCGGGGCGTATCGCCATCATGAACCGCGGTAAATTCGTGCAAATCGGCGAGCCGGAAGAAATTTATGAACACCCGACCAGCCGTTTCAGCGCCGAATTTATCGGCTCCGTGAATATATTTGAAGGTGTGCTGAAAGAGCGTCTGGACGATGCGCTGCTGCTGACCTCGCCGGGGCTGAGGCATCCGCTGAAAGTCGATCCGGATGTGTCTGTGGTTGACGGCGTGCCGGTGTATGTTGCGCTGCGTCCGGAAAAAATCATGTTGTGTGAAGACGTGCCGCAGGATGGCTGCAACTTCGCGGTCGGAGAGGTGGTCAATATCGCCTATCTTGGCGACCTGTCGATTTATCACGTCAGGCTGCACAGCGGGCAGATGATTACGGCGCAGTTGCAGAACGGTCACCGTTTCCGCAAAGGTATGCCAACCTGGGGCGACGAAGTGCGCCTGTGCTGGGAAGCCGACAGCTGTGTCGTGCTGACTGTTTAAAGGGGGATGAAAATGTCTGTAATCTCCGAAACCCCGGCCAGCAAACCTCCGGGCGGATTTAAAGCCTTCACCGGTCGTCTGCAACAGCGGCATGGCCGCAAGCTGGTGATCCTGCTGCCGCTGGTCTGGTTCCTGCTGCTGTTTTTACTGCCATTTCTGATTGTTTTCAAAATCAGTTTTGCTGAAATGGCGCGGGCCATTCCGCCGTATACCGATCTGGTTACCTGGTCAGACGGCATGCTGGATATTGCACTCAACATCGCCAACTACATCGGCCTGACCCAGGATCCGCTGTATATCGATGCGTATTTGCAATCGCTGCAAGTGGCAGCGATTTCCACGCTGCTTTGCCTGCTGATTGGGTATCCGCTGGCGTGGGCGGTGGCACACAGCCGCACCTCGACGCGCAACATCCTGCTGTTGCTGGTGATCCTGCCATCATGGACGTCATTCCTGATCCGCGTTTATGCCTGGATGGGCATTCTTAAAGACAACGGTGTACTGAATAACGTACTGATCTGGCTGCATGTTATCGACCAGCCTCTGGTGATTTTGCACACCAATCTGGCCGTGTATATCGGCATCGTGTATTCGTATCTGCCGTTTATGGTGTTGCCGATTTACACCGCGCTGACCCGCATGGATTACTCACTGGTGGAAGCGGCGCAGGATCTCGGTGCGCGTCCGATGAAAACCTTTTTCAAAGTGATTATGCCGCTGACCAAAGGCGGGATTATTGCCGGTTCAATGCTGGTCTTTATCCCGGCGGTGGGGGAGTACGTGATACCGGAACTGCTCGGCGGGCCGGACAGTAATATGATTGGCCGTGTCCTGTGGCAGGAATTCTTCAATAATCGCGACTGGCCGGTAGCCTCGGCGGTGGCAGTGGTCATGTTGTTGCTGCTGATCATGCCTATCCTGTGGTTCCAGAAATACCAAAACAAAGAGCTGGGAGATAAAGAATGAATCAGTTACCGGTTGTCCGTTCGCCGTGGCGAATTCTTATTCTGGTGCTCGGCTTTACGTTTTTGTACGCCCCGATGCTGATGCTGGTTATTTACTCATTCAACAGCTCGAAGCTGGTAACGGTCTGGGCTGGCTGGTCTACCCGCTGGTATACTCAGCTTTTCCATGATTCGGCGATGATCAATGCTGTCGGCATGAGCCTGTCGATCGCCACCGCTGCCGCCACCATGGCAGTGGTGGTCGGTACACTGGCCGCCGTGGTGATGGTGCGTTTCAGGCGTTTTCGCGGTTCAACCGGTTTTGCGTTTATGCTGACTGCGCCGCTGGTCATGCCTGATGTCATCACCGGTCTGGCGTTGTTGTTGCTGTTTGTGGCGATGGGGCACACTTTTGGCTGGCCGGCTGAACGTGGCATGTTCACTATCTGGCTGGCGCACGTGACGTTTTGTAGTGCGTATGTCGCGGTCGTGGTCTCGGCGCGTTTGCGTGAACTGGACCGTTCCATCGAAGAAGCGGCAATGGATTTAGGCGCACCGCCACTGAAAGTGTTCTTTATTATTACGCTGCCGATGATCTTGCCAGCGCTGATTTCGGGCTGGTTGCTGGCGTTTACGCTGTCGCTCGACGATCTGGTGATCGCCAGTTTCGTCGCCGGGCCGGGCGCGACCACGTTACCGATGCTGGTTTTTGCCAGCGTGCGTATGGGTGTCAACCCTGAAATCAACGCACTGGCGACGCTGATCCTGCTGGTGGTGGGCATCATCGGCATGATTGCCTGGTGGTTTATGTCGCGTGCCGAGAAACAACGGCGCAAAGAAATTCAGCGCGCTCAACGTGCTTAAATTTTAAGATAATTTTCAGGGCGGATGTATTCCGCCCTGAACGTAAATGGAGAGCCCAAACGGATTTATGAAACTGGCATTTATCCCTGTTCCCGTCATGATCGGTGCGTCGGCGATTGTCGCGACGCGCTTGCTCGAATTCATATTATTGTTTGATGCTATGGGCTTTTCAGGGCTGATGAGCTTTATTGAAGTCAGTGCAGAGTCCTGGCTGAACTGTTTCATCATGCTGGCCAGTTTGCTGATTGTGTTGACCGAATGCCGTGCCGCGTACGCTATGATGCGTGGCCGCCGCTGGGGGCGCCGGGCATTCATCGGTTGTCAGGTGATCGTGGTCGGTTACATGCTGCTGGCGTCATTTGACTGGTTCGGCCCGCGTATCTTTCGCTTTAACGTCGAAACACAGGGCGAATTTCTCTATGCGCTGCTGATGCAAAAAATTCCCGATATGCTGGTGCTGCTACTGTTGTATGTGCCTGCCAGCAGCCGCAGATACTTTTCCCGTCGCAAATAGCCTCGATGTAAGTGAGTCTTTCCCGCCGCGCAGTGATAAACTGCGCGCCAGTTTTTTACTGCATCTGATGACCGGAAATTTTTCATGCATTGCGCACTTTACACCGCCGGAACCTGCCGTTCCTGCCAGTGGCTCGACAAACCTTATTTACAACAGTTAGCCGACAAGCAGCGGGATCTCAGCGATTTGCTGTCAGATTTGCCGGTGGCTGAATGGTGTGAACCGGTCACCGGCCCGGAAAGTGCGTTTCGTAATAAAGCCAAAATGGTGGTCAGCGGCAGCGTGGAACGCCCTTTACTTGGGATGTTGCACCGCGACGGCACGCCGGTCGATTTGTGTGAGTGCCCGTTGTATCCGGCCAGTTTCCCGGCGGTATTTTCAGTTCTCAAAATCTTTATTGCCCGCGCGGGCCTGACCCCATACAACGTTGCGCGCAAACGCGGCGAGCTGAAATTCCTGTTACTGACTGAAAGCCAGAAAGATGGCGGCATGATGCTGCGCTTTGTGTTGCGTTCAGACGCCAAACTGGCGCAACTGCGTGCGGCACTGCCGTGGCTGCAACAGCAGTTGCCACAGTTGAAAGTGATTTCCGCCAACATCCAGCCGGTGCATATGGCGATCCTCGAAGGTGACACTGAAATTCCACTGACGGATGTTCAGCGGCTGGAAGAAGATTTTAACCATGTCCCCCTGTTTATCCGCCCGCAAAGCTTCTTCCAGACCAATCCTGTGGTGGCTGAAAAGCTTTACGCCACGGCGCGTGACTGGGTGAGGGGGCGAGGGGATATCCGAAGTATGTGGGATCTGTTCTGTGGCGTGGGCGGCTTTGGTCTGCATTGTGCAACGCCGCAGATGAAACTGACCGGTATCGAAATCAGCGCGGAAGCCATTGCCTGTGCGAAAGAATCGGCGGTGCGTCTGGGGCTGCAAAACGTTGAGTTTCAGGCGCTCGATTCCACCGGTTTTGCGACCGGCAAAGGCGAGGTGCCGGATCTGGTGCTGGTGAATCCGCCACGTCGCGGCATCGGCAAAGCGTTGTGCGAATATCTCAGCCACATGGCGCCGGACACGATTCTCTATTCAAGCTGTAACGCCCAAACTATGGCGCAGGATCTGGCGTTACTGCCGGACTATCACATTCTGCGTGTCCGGCTTTTCGACATGTTCCCGCATACCGCGCATTACGAAGTGATGGCGCTGCTGGTGCGGCGTTAAGCCATTCAGTCAGCCGCCAGCTGATTCATGATCAACACAATCTTATCCAGAATTTCACTGAACAGATGCTCGCTGAACGGGGCGAGCATCGGCATCATCAGGCTGATCGCCAGAATCCCAATGCTGAGGGTCAGCGGGAAACCGATGACGAAAACGGAAAGCTGTGGCGTCACGCGGTTTAACAGACCCAGCGCCATGTTGAGCGTCAGCAGCAATGTCACGATTGGCAGAGCCAGCATCATCCCGCCGCTGAATACAATGCTGCCCGCTTTGGCGACGGCCATAAAACCTTCGGCATTCACCGGATTATGGCTGATGGGCAGGGTATGAAAACTGTCGGCCAGCAGGGAAATCAGCCACAGATGCGCGTTGAAACTCAGGAACAACAACACCGCCAGCAGATTTAAAAACTGTGCCAGCAGCGGGGTATTGAGACGGTTGCTCGGATCATAAAACGTCGCAAAGGAAATCCCCATCTGCAAACCCATAATTTCACCGGCCATACGGATGGCGGCAAAGGCCAGTTGCATGGTGATACCCAGCGCGGTGCCAATCATAATCTGCTGCATCGCCAGCCACAGTGCAGGCGTGGAGAAGATCGGCGTGTCCACCGGCGGCAGGGAAGGCGCAATCAGGAAGGTAATCATCATCCCAAGACCGAGTTTCACGCGGTTTGGCACTGACTTTTCACTGGTGATCGGCGCGGTGCTGATCAGCGCCAGAATTCGCAGCAGGGGCCAGAAATACATGCTCAGCCATCCGGCTAAC
This sequence comes from Rahnella sp. GSA61A, assembly GCF_019969905.1. Classification (NCBI taxonomy): domain Bacteria; kingdom Pseudomonadati; phylum Pseudomonadota; class Gammaproteobacteria; order Enterobacterales; family Yersiniaceae; genus Rahnella; species Rahnella sp. GSA61A. The sequence goes on from NZ_JAHXYO010000006.1 coordinate 89,687, forward strand.
TGGGTGCTGTCGAAGGAAACCATAGATTACCCGATGATGTACGGCAGGTTGGTAAACAACGTGCGCATGTAATCGAGCAGCAGATTCAGCATCCACGGCCCGGCGATCACGATAGTCGCCACAACGGCCAGAATTTTAGGAATGAAGGACAGCGTTTGTTCGTTGATTTGTGTCGCCGCCTGCAACAGGCTGACGATAAGCCCGGTCACCAGCGCGGCCAGCAACAAAGGCGCAGCAACGGCCAGCGCCACTTTCATTGCCTCGTTACCCAGTGCCATTACCGATTCAGGAGTCATAAGATTCTCGTAAAAGAAGACGGGCGACTCCCTCCCCTGCGAAGGGGAGGGTTGGGGTGGGGTATGAATAGCAGCTCAGAATTTCAAGTTGCCTGTAAAACCCCCTCCCGGCCTCCCCCTTCGCAGGGGGAGGAGCAAAAAACGCCCAACAATTTTAGCGTTTTGAATTAACTGTAAAAACTCTGCGCCAGCGATCCGAGCAGCAGTTGCCAGCCATCGACCAGCACAAACAACATCAGCTTGAACGGCAGTGAGATGGTGGCGGGTGGCACCATCATCATCCCCAGCGCCATCAGTACGCTGGCGACCACCAGATCGATAATCATGAACGGTATGAATACGGTGAAGCCAATCTGGAAAGCGGTTTTCAGTTCGCTGGTGACGTAAGCCGGTAACAAAATACGCATCGGCACGGCTTCCGGGCCTGCAAGAGGCGGGATATTGGCCAGACGCGCATACAAAGCCAGATCGCTTTCGCGGGTCTGGCGCAGCATAAACTGGCGTAACGGCTGAGCGCCTTTGTCCATTGCTTCCTGCATGGTGATCTTGTTTTCGCTGAAGGGCTGATAAGCATCGCTGTAAATTTTGTCGAATACCGGTGCCATCACGAAGAAGGTCAGAAACAGGCCAAGGCCGAGCAGCACCTGGTTTGGCGGCGCGGAAGGTGTACCCAGTGCATTTCGCAGTAAACCCAGCACGATAATGATGCGGGTAAAACTGGTACACATCAGCAGCATCGCAGGTAACAGGGTCAGTGTGGTGATAAACACCAGCGTCTGGATCGGCAGCGACCAGTTTTGTGTCCCGTTAGACATCTGCTGGCTGATGATCCCCGGTAACTGTGCAAAAGCTGCCGGGCTGGCAAGCAATAGCAGCGGCAGACACAGGTGAGTGACCAGGCGAACAGGGCGCTGACGGGCAGCGGTAAGGGCGGATTTCAACAAGGTCATGCCTGCTTTCCCGGACGTTTCAACATTTTCTGCATCAGCTGACGGAAATCAGCGGGTGGGTGATTGGGATTGCCTGAGTCTGGCGTCTGTTCAACCGGAGGCGCGCTCAGCGTATGCAGCGGGGTGATGTTTTGCGCCGTTACGCCCAGCACCAGCCAGGTATTGTCGACCTCTACGATCACTACTTTTTCACTGCGACCGACCTGTACACTGGCGGTCACTTTCAGCAGTTTGTTATTTTTAGACTGTGGCGCGAAACCTGCACGCTTAACCACCCAGCCGATAAACAGGATCAGTAGCAGGATGCCGCCGAGTACAGTACTGACTTGTGTCAGCACCGAACTGGCAGGCATCGCCTGAGGTGATGCCTGGGTGGTAGCGTGATTGACCGGGCCGGAAATGTACGGAGAATCCGTCGCGGCATTCTGGCTCATCAGCGGCTCAGGCGACGCATACGTTCGGACGGGGTGATGATGTCAGTGATACGCACACCGTATTTATCGGCGACCACCACCACTTCACCCTGAGCAATCAGATAACCGTTGATCAGGATATCCAGCGGTTCACCGGCCAGACCGTCGAGCGACACCACGGAACCCTGCGACAGACGCAGCAGTTCTTTGATGGTCATTTTGGTGCGACCTAATTCCACGGTCAGTTTCACCGGAATATCGAGGATCATGTCGATATCTTGCAAACTGCCTGTTCCGTCCTGGGCACCCAGCGCGGCGAAAACACCGTCAGTTGACGCTTTCGCGCCGCCCGCAGACTGTTGTTCGTTAAACGCATCAGCCCATAAATCGTCAACGTTATCCGATCCGGCGTCAGACGGTTTATTGGTGTCACTCATGGGGCTGTTCCTCATCTAGAGAATTTAAAATTGGGTTGATCAAATGTTCAACGCGCAGGGCGTATTGTTCGTTTAAGGTGCCATATTGGCTGGTCAGCACAGGCACGCCATCGACGTGAGCGATCAGGCGGTCCGGCTTCTCAATCGGCAGTACATCGCCCGGTTTCAGTTTCAGGATCTGCGACAGGCGCAGCGGGATTTCGACGAAATTCGCCACCAGTTCGAGCTCAGACTGCTGAACCTGATGCACCAGGTTTTCACGCCACTGACTTTCTTCATTACGTGAGTTTTCGACCGGCGGATTGGTCAGTAACTCGCGTAAAGGTTCGATCATGCTGAACGGAATACAGATGTTGAAATCACCGCTCAGCGCACCGATTTCCACATGGAACGGCGTGGTCACCACGATGTCGTTCGGGGAAGAGGTGATGTTAGTGAATTTGATCTGCAATTCGGCACGCACATATTCAACGCTGAGCTTGTAAACGCCGCTCCAGGCATCTTCGTAGGCATCCAGTGCCAGCCTGAGCATGCGCTTAATCACGCGCTGTTCGGTGTGGGTAAATTCGCGGCCCTCCACTTTGGTCGGGAAACGACCATCGCCCCCGAACAGGTTATCCACTGCGATAAACACCAGGCTCGGTGCGAACACAAACAGCGCCGTGCCGCGCAGAGGTTTCAGGTGGATAAGGTTCAGGTTGGTGGGCACCGGTAAGTTGCGTGCGAAATCGTGGTAGGGCTGGATTTTGATCGCCCCTACGGTGATGTCCGGGCTACGGCGCAAGAGGTTGAACAGCCCCATACGGAAATGACGGGCAAAACGCTCGTTAATGATTTCCAGAGCCTGCAACCGCTCACGCACAACGCGACGCTGCGTCGTAGGGTCAAAAGGTTTTACACCGTCATCAGACGCGGCAGTCTTTGCTGCAGCCGCAGTGTTGCTTGCATTATCACTGTCACTGTCACCATTGAGCAGCGCGTCGATCTCGGCCTGTGAAAGTATGCTGTCGCCCATAATTTGTTTATCGCAGTATGAAAGCAGTGAAAAGCACGTCGTTGATCACCTGAGGAGGCTGACCTTTGACCAGTGGCGCGTCCAGAACCTGTTTGATGTCCTGAACCAGCTGTTGTTTACCCGCTTCGCTGGCTAACTCCGTCGACTTCTGACGGGAGAGCAGCAACAGCAGGCGGCTGCGAACTTCAGGCAGGTATTCATTAAGCGTAGCGCGATTTTTTTCGTCCGGCAGACGCAGGGTCAGCCCGACATACAGCACGCGGTCAGGATCGTTATCCGCCGTTTGCAGGTTAACGGTGAAGGTATCCAGTGCCAGGAAAATCGGTGCCGCAGGCGGTTCGTTCTTTTTCACTTCAGTCGTCTGTGTTCCATTTCCGGATTGTTGCTTGTGCAACATCCACCAGGCGTAACCGGCCGCACCACAGGCTCCGATGGCAATCAGTAACAGCAGAATCATCATTAACGGCCGCTTTTTTTTACGCGACGCCGAGAGAGCAGAGTCAGACATGGATGAGGCGATTTCCTGTAAGTATGAGCCGTCTGGCGCGAGAAGCACCACACTGCTGAGTCAATTCTGAAAACGATTATCCCGCTTATCCCGTTGTTCAATAGTCAGAATAGGCGGGGTAAATAAGGTCAGCTCTGCCGTTTGAATTAAGGACGAACTGACCGTCAGCAATTATCTGAAACAATTCTGCGAACTTTTACGCAAATTCCTACGCAAAAATGTCCACGCTGTTGTTGCCGCTGACCCGTGAAGCGAGGGAGGCCGGAACCGGCAAGGCATCGCTGGCAGAGGGAGTGCTGCCGGAGCTGAACGCTGCCCAACTGGCGGCATTACCTTGCTGCGAACCGGACTGACTTTGCTGCTGGGCTTGCTGCCACTGCGAACTGTCACTGCCGACGCTGCTCTGACCCAGGCTGATGCCGTTGTCTGCCAGCGCGGTTTTAAGCTCCGGCATGGCGGCTTCAATTGCCGAGCGCACGCCGCTGTGACCGGACACAAAGTGGAGCTGTGCCTGATTGTTTTCAATTTTCATGCTGATCTGGATAGAGCCCAGATCAGCCGGATGCAGACGAAGTTCCGCGGTCTGTTGCCCCTGACGGTTGAACATCATCACCTGCTGACCCAGCTGTTGCTGCCATTCCGGTGTACCGAGCTGTGCATTAAGCAGCGGCGTTGTTGGCGCGGTCACGGCGCTGGTCATGGTTGGCGTGCTGGAAACCGGCGCGGAAGAGACGGCAACGGCGGCGGTGTTGAGCTGATTCAGTGCCTGCGTGCCGTTATCGGCAGCGCGGCTGTCATTTTGCTGCAGGGCCGCGGCATTGCCGGCTGCTGCGCTCATTGACGCCAGCGCGCTGCTAAAATCAGGTGTGTTGCTGGTGGCCGCTTTACTGCTGGCGGCATGTTGTGCGGAGCCCGACGCGGTATTGCCTGAGGCGGCTGCCGCTGCTTTCGGATCGGTGTCCGTTACTGCGGCGGTTTTGCCATCAGCCGTCAGTAAGGAAGAGGCGGTCAGACCGGCGAGCAGTGAACTCTGCTTATCGGTTGTGGTGGGCTCACTGCTGACGGTTTGCGTGGCGACGGTGGTGGCGGTTTGAATCTGCTGAGCCGGTTGCTGCTGCGCCGCAAGTTGCGCGAGCAATGACTGAACAGAAAGGTCAGCACCGGCGTCAGTGCTGTCTTTATCTTTATCGCTCAGGGCGGCATCTTTGACCGGGACGGAGCCCGTGCCTTTCAGATTGCCGGTCGGCAATATCTGAATCGCGGCGATCATTTTGCTCAGATCACTTTCATCCAGCATCAGGCTGCCGTCTTCTTCACCAGAAGTCACTGCCTGCGTCAGGGTTGTTTTATCGACGACCACCCCTTTGGCAGAGATTTGCTGGCCGAGTTTGGCTAACGTACTGGTGATTTTCGGATCCACTTTTTCGCCGAGCTGGGCTTCAAGCTGGCTGGCGAAATCCGCCGGGCTGGTAGCGCCCGGCTCGGAGATCGCACTGACGTCCGTTGCCGGTGACGTACTGACAGAGGAACTGCCGGTCGCCGCGCTCGCGGTGGTCTTCGCCGTGGTAACGGCTGCAGGCAAAATATTCAGATTCATGGTTGTTTCTTCCTGTGTGCGCTGCGCTGGGCGAACTCATCGTTCTGCTTTTGATCAATCTTATTTTCCAGAGAACGTTGCTGCTCACTGGCGCGGGTTTGCAACGTCTGGTACGCATTGAGCCGTTGCTGCTTGTCCTGCCACTGGTTAACCGCCATATTCAGCCGCTGATCCCATTGTTGTAGCTGTTTGCGGTGCTGCTCAATCGCCACTTCCAGTGTGCCGATAAACTGTTGGTAGTTTTGCCAGGTATTCGCGGCAATCCCGTCGGTCATGGTGGAATTGAGTTTTTCCCGGTATTCACGCTGATAATTGAGCAGCATGGTGAGCTGCTCGTCAGCCTGACGTTGCGATTGTCGGATTTGGCCCAAATGACTGGTCGCCTGATCCAGCGCTTTTTGCGCCAGCGAGCAAAGTGTGATTAACGGCGATGAACTTTCCATTTATGCCTCGCTTATCTTGGTTTAGCCCGGGAACAACATGTTCAGTTCCAGACAGGCGTCTTCATATGTGCTGCGTTCCATGATGTCCTGTTGCAGGAAGTTCTCCATCTGCGGATACAGCTTGATAGCGCGATCGAGCATCGGATCGCTGCCTGCGGCGTATGCACCGACGCTGATCAGGTCACGGTTGCGCTGGTAGCTGGACAACAATTGTTTGAAATTACGAACGCGCCCGTACTGGGCGTCGTCAATAAGCGAGGTCATGGCACGGCTGATCGACGCTTCAATATCGATTGCCGGATAATGGCCGGATTCCGCCAGACGGCGCGACAGCACCACATGGCCGTCAAGAATGGCGCGGGCGGAGTCAGCAATCGGATCCTGCTGGTCATCCCCTTCGGTCAGTACGGTATAAAACGCGGTAATCGAGCCGCCGCCGCTGATGCCGTTACCCGCGCGTTCAACCAGCGCAGGCAGTTTTGCAAACACGGAAGGCGGATAGCCTTTGGTGGCCGGTGGTTCGCCGATCGCCAGGGCGATTTCACGCTGAGCCATGGCATAACGGGTCAGGGAATCCATAATCAGCAATACGTGCTGACCGCGGTCGCGGAAGTCTTCGGCGATACGCGTGGCGTAAGCGGCACCCTGCATACGTAAAAGAGGAGAGACGTCAGCCGGTGCTGCGATAACCACAGAACGGGCACGACCTTCGTCGCCCAAAATGTTCTCGATAAAGTCTTTGACTTCACGGCCACGTTCACCAATCAGTCCGACCACGATCACGTCGGCTTTGGTGTAGCGCGCCATCATGCCGAGCAGGACGGATTTCCCGACACCTGAACCGGCGAAAAGCCCCATACGCTGTCCGCGACCCACGGTCAGCAGGGCGTTAATGGCGCGGACGCCGACATCCAGCACATCGGTGATCGGTGTACGTTGCAGCGGGTTAAACGGCGGCGTGATAAGCGCCGCGCGATAGCCGGTGTCCGGCGGCGGTAATCCATCCAGTGGCTTGGCGCTGCCATCTAACACACGGCCGAGCAATTGCGTACCGAGCGGCAGTTGTTTACCTGCGGTCTGGCCGTCGGCGGCAATACGGGCATACACCCGCGCGCCCGGCAAAATACCTTCCACTTCTTCCAGTGGCATCAGGAACAGGCTCTGACCGTTAAAGCCGACCACTTCGCTTTCGACTTCCTGTACGACCGGCCCGTCATGGCGCTCAATCAGGCAGGTCGCACCCAGCGGTAACTGCAAACCGGTGGCTTCCAGTACCAGACCTGTTGCCCGCGTCAGACGGCCATAACGACGGACTGACGGCGTGCGCGCCATGCGTTTTTCCGCGTCATCCAGCGTTTTCAGCAAACGGCTCAGTCGGGCGGTCATCAGAGATCTCCCGGTGCGGCGAGACGGCACAGTTCATGCCAGCGGGTGGCCAGCGAAGCGTCCATATCGCCATCTTCGGCACTGACTTTACAGCCGCCGCTGTGGATCTGGCTGTCGGCCAGCAGTCGCCAGCCGTTCATGCTCAGGCTGGCTCCCAGTTGCAGTTCCACACGCTCGAAATCTGCCGGGTTAACGCGCAGTTGCGGTTTGCCCTTGAACATCGGTTCCTGCTGGATAAGTTGTTGGATCTGATTAAGCAGGGCGGAACCGTCACAAATCGGCGCCTGACCAATAATCTGTTTGGCGGCAGTCAGCGCCATTTGCATCAGACGGGAAGCAATGACGCTGTCCAGCGCATCCAGTGTTTGCTGGAAGTCAGAAACCATATGCTGCCAGTGTTCAGTCAGAACCGCCTGCTGTTGCTGACCTTCCTGCAAACCCTGCTGCTGCCCGGCTTCCAGACCTTGCTGGAAACCGGCGGCGTAACCTTGTTTCTGTCCGGCTTCAAGACCCTGCTGGAAACCCTGTTGTTCGGCGTGACGCTGAAGATTGAGCAATTCATTCTGGTCTACCTGAACTTTTGGCAGACCGTCGTCTTGCTCTGGTTCGCCGCCGGCCAGCAAAGGTTCATCGGGCGTGGTAAAGACGGGCATTCTGAGGTCGCCCGGTCTCCACCGCTGCCATGGCAAAGCATTGATGCGCTCAGCATGACGTTCTTCCGCCGTTTTCTTTTCCGGTGCCGGTTTGTCAGACTCTGGTGAGTCAGTATTAGGAGCATCAGACATAAGAATCCTCGCCGCCGCCAACCATCATTTCGCCGGACTCTGCCAGGCGGCGAACCGTCTGCAGAATTGCTTTTTGTTCGTTCTCGACCAGAGACATACGCATCGGTCCGCGGTTTGCCAGATCGTCGCGCAGGATATCTGCTGCACGTTGCGACATGTTGCGCAGGAATTTGTCGCGCAATGGCTGTTCCGCCCCTTTCAGTGCAACCAGTAACGATTCGCCTTCGACTTCCTGCAACAGGCGCTGGATACTGCGGTCGTCCACATCCACCAGGTTTTCGAACAGGAACATCTCGTCGATAATTTTCTGCGCCAGTTCGCCGTCGTAACCGCGAACGGCTTCGATAACCGCCTCTTCCTGCTGAGTTTTCATCAGGTTGATAATTTCTGCCGCAGTACGAACACCGCCCATCTTCGAACGTTTGAGGTTCTGGCCGTCGAGCAGGTTGTTCAGCACTTCGGTCAGTTCCGCCAGCGCCGCTGGCTGGACACCGCCGAAGGTCGCGATACGCAGCATGACGTCGTTGCGCAAACGCTCGTCGAACAGCGCCAGAATATCGGCAGCCTGACCACGTTTGAGGTGAACGAGGATGGTGGCGATAATCTGCGGATGTTCGTCGCGGATAAGATCGGCTGCCATCAGCGGTTCCATGAAGTTCAGTGTTTCCATGCCGCTGGTGGTTTCGCGCGATTCCAGAATGTCTTCCAGCAGGCTTGACGCACGCTCCTCGCCCAGCGCTTTGGTCAGTACCGCACGCAGATATTCGCTGGTATTGACGCTCAGTGCGGCGTACTGCTCGGATTCGTCCTCGAACTCGTTCAGCACTTCCGCCAGCTGCTTGTTAGAAATTTGATGGATATTCGCCATCGCGCCACTGATTTGCTGCACTTCGCGAGGGGAGAGGTGTTTGAACACCTCCACCGCGCGGTCTTCACCCAGCGTGATCATCAAAATGGCGCTTTTTTCGGTTCCGGTCATAGTCATGGTTGTTCGGTACTCATCCATTGGCGGATAACCAGGGCGACGATACGAGGATCCTTATCGGCCAGCTCCTGCACACGTTGGGTCTGAACTTCAACACTGACACGCTGTTGTGAACGTTTACGTTTTTCCAGCTCGTCATTGCTGAGTTTGACCGGTTTACTGCCTTCAGGCTGTGGCATGGTGGCGGCAAGCGCGGCTGCGGCTGCGGCATCTTTCTCTGCCTGCTGTTTGCGCAGCATCGGACGAACCATCTTGCGCCACAACAGCCAGGCCACAATCAGCACCAGTAACCAGCGACCTGCATTGAGTAACTGATCGAAGAACGCCTGTTGTTTCCAGAACGGCAGCTCGCCGGAATCGTCAGCCGCTTCGTTGAACGGTGTATTCACCACGTTCAGCGTATCGCCACGTTCCTGAGAGAAGCCCATCGCTTCGCGTACCAGATCATCAATTTTCTTCAACTGATCGTCAGTCAGCGGCTTCGCTTTGCCATCTGGCCCGACCTGGTAGTTAACGACAACCGCCGCAGACAGACGCTGCACGGCGCCAGCGCTGTGCTGGGTATGCGTGATGGTGCGGTCAACTTCATAGTTGGTGGTTTCATCACGACGACGGTTAGACGGCACATTGGCATTCGCGGTGGTGGCTGCATTTTGCGCATTATTGCCGGTCTGATTTTGTGTGCCATTTGCATTGTTTGCCGCTGGCGGGGTCGTCACCGGTGCCGTTGCTGCCGGAGCAGGCTGGTTGCTCAGTGCACCCGGCACGCCGCCGACCGATGACGCGCCAATCTGGTCGCTGGTGCTTAGCTGACGCGACCGCACAGCCGCTTTATCGGCTGAACCATTTGGCTGATAGTTTTCATCTGTCTGTTCACGGCTGGCGTAATCAATCTGCGCGGTGATTTGCGCATGCACGTTACCGTTGCCGACCACCGGTTGCAGAATGGACTCGATACGACGTTGCAGACGGCCTTCCACTTCATTGGCATATTTCAGCTGGGAAGCATTCAGGTCGCGCCCGTTATTATCAGATTGCGTCAGCAGATGGCCGCTCTGATCCACCACGGTAACGTTCGCAGGCGGTAAGCCGGAAACACTGCTCGACACCATATAAACGATGGCGTTGATCTGGCCGTCATCCAGCGCACGCCCCGGCTGTAAATTCAGGGTCACAGAGGCGGAAGGATTTTTTTGTTCGCGGACAAATAAGGAAGGCTTAGGAATGGCTAAATGGACACGGGCGCTGCTGACCGGGCCCAGCGTTTCGATGGTACGTGAGAGCTCACCTTCCAGCGCGCGCTGATAGTTGATCTGCTCGCTAAACTGGCTGATGCCGAATTTTTCCTGATCCATTAATTCAAAACCAACCGCGCCGCCTTTAGGTAAACCGGCAGCCGCCAGTTTCAGACGCGTTTCATACACTTTGTCGGCAGGGATCAGCAACGCACCGCCGTTATCAGAAAACTGATAAGGAATGTTCATTTGGGTCAGCTGAGTGACGATGGCGCCGCCATCCTGGTCACCGAGATTACTGAAGAGCACCTTATAAGTAGGCTGCTTAGCCCACAGCATCATGACAACAACAATAGCCACGGCTGCCGCAGCAGCGATGGCGATAGGAACTTTTGGGTTGGCGCGCAGGCGATTAAGCAACGCAGTAAAACCGCTTGGAGGGGTTTCTGCGCCGGCTATTGCGGAACTCATACAAGCTCCCTATTTAGCTGTTGAATGGTGGTGTTCATGTTGTCTCTTAACAAAACAGACTCCCAAGTGCGCAATCGTTGAAGCGTGACATTTTTCAGTCCTCCATACAGGCAGGCCTATTTTCTAGGTGAGCCATTATTTGCCGCTTAACGCAAAGTTAATGGCCCGATAAGCCATGGTTTTTAGGTTCAATTACCGCGTTTAGGAAAAAACTGATGTGATAGGGTGTCATTCCATGAAAGAAGCCATTTGTTCACCGACACCCCGATAACCGGAGAAAGCATGTCAATTCAAGGCATTGAGAGCGTTTTACAGCAGATGCAGGCCACGGCTATCCAGGCCGGTGCCGCACCAAAGACCGATACCGCATCAGAGGCCGGTTTTGCCAGCGAATTAAAAGCGGCATTAGGTAAGATCAGCGAGACCCAGAACAACGCAAAACTGGAATCTGAAAAGCTGGAGATGGGTGTTCCCGGTGTCAGTCTGAACGACGTGATGGTCGATCTGCAAAAATCCTCGATTTCATTGCAGCTTGGGGTCCAGGTAAGAAATAAACTGGTAGCAGCGTATCAGGATGTGATGAACATGTCGGTGTAGGGGAGAATCTGGCGGATAAAGCGGGTGCAGGGGGTGAGCAAAAAGTTTGCCCTGTTATCACCTCCATTGAACACAATGAAAATATTATTTTCTAACTGATTAATTTGTATTAATAACTGCTAATTATTTCTTCTTCCTATTTCACTTAATAAATAACATCAGAAACACATCCGTTTTTTACGTTTAAGGCGTACTTTTACCGTTGTTATTCGCATGAAAGCTTTTAATTAGCTTGTTAATCATCATGCGAGTTATTTCACCCGGGTTTTTACAATCTGACACCATTGTTTTTAATTTGTATTAAGTTTGGCGTTCGGATATTTATTGTCCGGTAATTCTTATGAAGCCTGTAGATCCATGCGCAGGCAGGGGAAAATGATTAATAATCATTATCAGCATCCTTCGCGGCTGACCGGAGTATCAGCCAGATCAACAACCCGATGACCGCCAGAACGATGAGTACAATAAAAAGAATTTTCATCAGTACACCATGCTTAAATTTTCCGCCATGCTCTCTCAGATTGACATAAATTGACAATCTATTTCGGCGTGAAGTAAGCGTAATTATTGCTTCAAAACGTTACGTTATAAAAAGTTTAATTTAAGAGATGAAAAAGACAATGAAATTAACCCCGCCATGATTGAAAATGACCGGACGGGATGCCGCCCGGCGGGGTTGTGAATCATTCAATAATCGTTTCGGATATCATTTATTGATGAGCTGATAAAGAACCATGCGGCAATACCTGTGATCATCGCAATACTTAACATTATGTTCATGGCTCCAGTCCTTCACGTCAGTAGGGTGAGTTGCATCTTTACGGAGCATCTGATCGAATTGTTACAGGAAGTCAGTTATGGGGGAATTTTGGCCACTTTATTTACTTTCCTCCTGTTACTATTATCGACCTTAACGGGCAGTAACTTGAGGTTGCAGAGGGAATAAATCAGCGTTGTGAATGGGATAACCGGCGAGTTGTAACGGAGAACTGTAAGTTTCAGAAAAAATGTTACCGGTGTCACAAAATTGTCCTTTGCATGGGCAGGTTTATTTGCCAGAATCGCAAAAAAAAACGGTTCACCTGCATAAAGCACCTGCACAAAATGATAATCCGTCCCCCTCGTCACTGGTTCTTGCGTTTGTTCGCCTGGCATGGTTCTGTCCTGCCCAGTATTCTGTTCCGTCTGAGTCTCAATTTACTGATGTCACTTGCCGCCATTCTCACTCTTCCCTGGTATGAGACCCTTGGCGTGAAACTCACACTCGCGCCTTTCAGCCTGCTCGGTGTCTCTATTGCGATCTTCCTCGGCTTTCGTAACAGCGTCGCGTACGCACGTTATATTGAGGCGCGGCAATTATGGGGTGGTTTGCTGATTGCCTGCCGGACATTACAAAGTCAGGTGATGGCTGTGTGTCCGGGAGAGGCGCAGCGCGTGACTGCGTTGCTGCTGGCGTTCTGTTTCAGCCTCAAGCACCAGTTGCGTCACAGTGATCCGCGTCCGGATCTTCAGCGTTTGCTGGGTGACGATGCGGAAGATATTCTGTCGCGCCGTGCGCCGACAAATATGGTTCAGCTGCGGTTGTCACAATGGCTGGCTGAACGACGCCGCAGCGGTGAACTGTCGGATATTGTCTATACCCATATGGATTCCACGCTGTTACAGCTTTCACAAGTGGTCGGTGGGTGTGAACGCATCGTTAGCATGCCGATTCCGTTTGCGTACGGTCTGTTGCTGCACAGGACGGTATATCTGTTCTGTAGTTTGTTGCCGTTTGCACTGGTGGTGGATTTGCACTACATGACGTTGCTGGTGTCAGGTTTTATTTCTTATAGTTTTTTGTCGCTTGATACGCTGGCGGAAGAGCTGGAAATGCCTTTTGGTCTGGCCAATAACCATCTACCGCTGGATGCTATGTGCACCAACGTAGAGATTAACCTGCGTGAGATGAACAACCAGACGCAACTGCCGGATACCCCGATGCCGGATCCGCGCTTCCGTCTGACGTAGAGGTGATCGTGCGCACGAATTGGCTAATTATTAATCAGTGCAATGGCAAAATTCTTAATGTTCATGAAGCTGTCATAATTTAGAAACAAAAGTGAAATAGGATGTAGGAGCTAAAACAATCCCTTCCGATATCACGAGGTCGTTATGTCAGTTATTCAGGCCAAATCATTGCACGAAGCTGAAGATCTGCTTAATTCCGGTATGGTGAAAAAAGTCGAGCTGGCTTTTAATATTAACAGTGATGAGTTTTTCAAACTTGCGCTGGAATGTGGTGACCGTGGTGCGAAAATTACCAAGGGTAAAAATTTCTTTATCATCACACTTAAAAAATGGGTTATTCCGTCGAATGACCAGACTGCAACAAAAAGCAACGTTCTGATGTAATTGCTTTTTGCATCTCCATAACCCTGTCATAAGACAGCGTTATGGAGGTATTTATTGCCACTTCTGCCGTTTCCCGTGCGTTACCTCATCGCTTTCATCATATAAACACTCAGCGGATCCGGGGACAACGCATAGTCGCCAAACGCTTCTGTCCGGCAATAACCCAGTTTTTCATACAGCGTGATGGCTTTTTCCTGAAACACACCCGTTTCCAGAAACAGGTCTTTGTACCCCAACGCTTTCAGTTTCTTTTCCATTGCGGCAATCAGTAATGAGGCAATGCCCTGACCGCGATACAGCGGGCTCACGTAAACACGTTTCATTTCCGCGAGGCCGTGTTTTGTGATAAACAGACAGGCGCAACCGGCCCAGTCATCATCAACCCTCGCCATAAAACACGTGATCTCACCTTCATCAAGTTCAGTGATGTTAATTCCCTGAAACGATTCCGGTGGATAGAGCGGATATTGATAGGCATCCAGCTCAGCAATCAGTCGTGTCAGATGCGGATGAGTCGCATCGGTTTCAAAAATCTGGGCACTCACAGCGCAGGCTCTCAATGTAACAAAGTGGATTTATATTTTTAACTTAAATCACCCCGAAAACAAGGGACTGGCAGGCAGAAGTGTGGCGGAAAACCGCCTTTGCGTAAGAAGAGTGTAAAATTTAATTATGTTCCTGATACGTCTGTCAGAGTTATCCGATTTTAAGTGCCTCCGCTTCATTTTATACATGTTCTTTATTTCTTTTATGTAACATTCATCCCGAGTGATTAATGTATGCGATGAAATAACCTGGAGTGATTAATGATTTGCGTGTTATCGCGCTGGGGGAAAGGAAGTATATTATAAGAGGTTGATTGAAAGGATAAAATTATGGCTGTCTATCCTGTTGGCGTTTTTGTCACGCTTACTTTTACACCAGGTTTATTTGAAATTGTCGCTGTTCTGGATGAGGTTAAACCAGTGCAATATCAGGTCATTAACGTTGAAACGGGCAATGTGATCAGGGTGAATGAACACTTTATCCGCGGCATCGTGAAGCCTTAGTGATTTGTATTAAATGACGATGAACTCAGGAGGCCGGGCAATACTGTTTGCCCGGCCTTTCGTTTTTAGTCCGGCATCAGGTTGTTAAAATCCTCTTCATACAGGCTGCGGCATTCTTCCATAAACTCCGGGTATCCCAGTTCTGAGGTCTGAACTTCACGGCCAAGTCGCTTTTCCAAATCTTCGTGAAACCACTCAAATTCGCCATGCAGGATGCCGGTAAATCCGGTCAGTATGATGCATTGCTGTGGCGTCAGTTTTTTCACAGGGGTTCCTCATGATTTTTGGGGGGCAAAAGACGGTTACGCCAGCTCTTGCGCGATATAAATGTTGAAAGAGAGAAGTGCTTCACGCCGGTATCCGGCAGGACGCGGCAATATATTCTATCCTCTAATTAATTCCACTGGAAAACAAGGAGTCACATATGGATCAGGATCTGTTTGAACAGGCGCCGCTGCCGCTGCTTACCCGGTTTGAGATTGGTGACAGGGTCAAGTTGCTGACGTTTCCGGTAGGCGTGCATCCGGCCAGCTATCAGCTTGATGTGGCGATCACCAGAATTCATGATGGTGAATTTGAAGGTGAAATTGTGCGCATTGCGCCACTTGGCCGTCTGGGGCATCACGAGGCGCATTTTACGGTGGGCGGGCATGTTGAATTTTTCGCCCGCAACATTCAGGGGATGGCGGCCTGAAAGTCAGGTGGCTCCTGAAAACAAAACCCCGCGTTAATGGCGGGGTTTATGGCTTTCAAAAAACAATTTTTACATCAAGGGTTTCACGTGCTTGGTGAGCGCCTGGGTGGTTAATTCGTCGGCTTTAATTTTCGAACAATTTCCACAATAGCCCACAAGATACCAGTTCCCGTCTGCGCCTTTTTCCGGATTAACTTTGTAGCGTTCGTTGCGTTTACCGTAAAACTCGCGTTCCGCGTTCTGTGCTGCGTCTTCCCAAAAGCACAACGAAAACTGATGTTGTTTATCAACATGCCGTTGTCCGTTGCGGCTTCCGCCAACCAGTAAATAATGATATTCAGACATGCATCCTCCTTTTCCCAATACGGGCAATTATCCTGACAACAAGTGTAAAACTCGTTTCACATGGAAAAGCTCATCCGAAAGACTGCAAAAACTTCAAAGGGCGTGCTGAAGACAACCCGTCGCACAATTCTTATTCCTCTAAAATTATAGAGCACGATCTTACTTGGGTATGGAAAAGCGGGAAAAGTGTGACCATTATCACTTTTTATTTTTTAACGAGTGTGATGCGCCTCTTACAACAAATTCATCTGTTGTGCGTTGTCCGGTGTGTCTGAGATTTTTTTGTTAGATTTTCGTTCTTTAGCGACCGGAGCAGGGCGCTGCATTTCCTGATGAAGCCAGTGCAAAATCACCGTCACGGCATAGTGCTGCTGTGCGGGTGTCATAGCCGTATGTGCGGGGATGTGATGCCACTTTTCCAGACAGCCGCGACAGCAGGTGGCCGTTGCGTGCTGGGCAATGAATACCGGGTGACCGCGCATCGGCGTCTGTTTTCCATCCTGTTCTGGCTCTGCCGGGGCAAGGCGCTTAGCAATGAAATCCGCCGCGTGCTGGCTGACCGTCTCCGGCCCTTTATCCTGGCAATACCGGTACTCTTTGGCACCGAGATGGAAACGCTGACGGAAAGGTGAAGCGGCCAGGCGCTTAAAAACATGATCGATGGAAAACATAATCTGGATGTCCGGGTCAATTCTAGGCGCAGAAATAGCGGCGTTAATCACATCATCAGTCGCCATCAGCGGCTGCCAGACCATGTTAGTCTGGCCTGACTATTCCACTCCCGCAGGAACCTGCAATGGCAGAAAAACATGTTATAGATTTGGTCATGTCGGTCAACAAGCAAGCTGAAGAAACTGCCATGCAACAGATAATGCTGCGAAACTTTATCATTGTGATGTGTCGCAGTATGACCGACGAACAAAAGAATCAGGTGAGATGGCAGATGCGCCAGATCCACCAGGTGTCGGATGCTGAACACCGCAACGGCGATACCGACATGCTGGAAAAAACACGGCGGGATGTTGAAATTATGCTGGAGCTGATCAATTAGGTTTCATCTGATGCCCGTTTCATTTCTCATGCGCTATCGTTAACACAATGATAACCAAAGGGAGAGTAAGATGGGATTCTGGAGAGTATTGATCACAATTCTTATGCCGCCATTGGGCGTATTGATTGGCAACGGTTTCGGCGGTGCGTTTCTGCTGAACATTATCCTGACACTTTGCGGTTACCTGCCGGGTCTAATCCACGGATTTTGGGTGCAGACTCGCAAATAACACATTGTCTCGCAATAACACTGTCTTGCAGTTATCTGATCCCGGTCAGCAGGCCGGGTTCAAGATATTAAGAGGACATTCAGTGCAGGCAAACTCAAAACAGAGAGAAGAGAAGGACGACCGGCAGACTCATCGGCCAGGTAAATCCGATAATACCGGAAGTTAACAGTCTTATTTTTATCGTATCGCGGCTCACCAGCAAAGTGAACAGCACCGCAATGCCCAATCCGCCCCAGTAAATTGTTTTAATCACTTCCCACCAAACGTGCACAACTCACTCCTGCCCATGAATAAAATAACGGCGTGTATGATATTCCGTTAACATCTGGTAATCAAATATTGTGTGATGTTACTCAAGGTTTTGTATTGTGTCTGTTTGGCGCGAGTTGTTATATGTTGTCGATTGTGAGCAGCGCAGGGGTAGAAAGGGGGCGTAAATGACCACGGATGGCGGTAGGGGCGAATCCAAAACGTTTCCGGAAACGCTCGGCAAAACGCGAGCCGCTTTCATAACCTACCTGATGTGCAATATGTGAAATGGCCAGATCGGTGCATTGCAACAACCGCAGTGCGTGGGTCATGCGTACATCGATCATCAGATTTCGCAGCACACAATTTTCGCCCGCAAGACGTCTGCGCAACATCACTTCATTCATCATCAGCTTTTCTGCCACTTCGGCGGCGGTAAATGATTTATGCAGATTATTGACTAATAATTCACGTACGTTATCTGTCACGCTTTCACTGTGCTGTACGGAATACCGCACACCCAGTTGCGACAGCCAGAGTAACTGTTCGAGCATGCGGTGGCGGGTTATCGGTGCGGGCAGACCATGGTGCCAGAGAATGGCTGAGTGAGTGTCGGTAAAACTTTGTTTGAACGCACCGGGGATGTGCGGAATGACTTGCAGGGTATTAACAGCAAGAAGTGGCGGGCTGAAGCCGGTTGCGTGCAGGCCTGCATCACTGAGTAACTGATGATCCCATGCCATGATGGCGCAGCTGAAAGGGCCATTTCCGGATAAATGGTGAGTCATGCTCAACGTTTGTCCACTGTTAAGCACCAGCATTTCGCCAGCCTGCAGTGTGACTTGCTGTGCCTGATCCGTAATTGAGAGGCTTCCGTTCTGAATGAGAACCAATTGTGGCTTATCAATATAAACATCATGAATAAAAAGTTCACTATGCTGAATAAGCAGAGAAATGGTTCCTATCCCTGGAGTCACTTTTATTTTACGAACCATGATGATGATGCCCGAAAATGACGACGGCAACCTGTAGTGTGCTGCCTGATAAATAATTCCCGCTTTGCTAATACAAACAGGCTGCCGGTTAATATGTGTAAGTTATGGGAGCAGACAGAGAGAACTAGCCCTGGCAGCCAGGCGCTCTCTGCCTCTGAAACCTTATTTTTGCACAAGAAATATTGGAAAGAAAACAAACAAATATTTAATAATTATTGGCGATCGCCGAAGGCAATCGAACGGAGGTCAATTTTTCCGTAAGTCGTATTCACTTGTTGTTGTCGGGACGACTGACCAATCAGCTCGGTGAGTTTATTCATCCGGGCTTGTAACAATGTTTTAATCGTATTTTCGTTATCAAGAATAATGCGCAAATAGCGGCGGACATCATTCTGAATCATTACCGATGTCTGTTCTGACATCGGTAACCGGGTCGTGGCTTCGACTGCTTTGACGTAACTGACTTCGAGCTCAACCAGCTCATCCCATTTCTCTTCTCTCGCCAGCCGCAACATCTGCTCGCTTAAAGACAGGATCAGTTGATATTCATTAACCAGATACTGATGTTGATCCATTATATTGGTCCTGCGACGGGTGGTAGTTTGGGCCGATTTGCCGCCAGGCATCGGCGATATTTTCAAGCAAGGTCAGCACCTCAGCGATGGCCTCTTGATCGTTGTGTAAATTTGCATGCAATAAACGACGGACCATATAGGAATAAAGCGCTTCGAGGTTATCCACTAATTCAGGATCGCCTTTTTCACGACTTAATCCGGCTTTCAGTCCGCTGTCGATAATGTTAATTGCCATAGACAGTGATTTGCCTTTTTCGGCAATGCTGCCCTGCTGGATAAAAATACGAGCACGGATCAGGGCGCTGCGCGCCCCGTCGAATAACATCGTCACCAGCTGATACGGAGTGGCGCTCATGACGCCACTTTCAAGGCCTACCTGTGCGTAGGCCTGAGTTCCTTTTGCATTATACATATTCAGTTTCCTTACTAGCTTGAACTTGATGAGGACATAGCTTCGAACTGCTGCGTCAGATAATCCGCTGTGCTGTTGAGCTTCTGGATCGAGACATCAAGTGCCGTGAATTGCGTTTTATAACGGGCGATGGTGTCGTTAATGCTGGTGTTCACCTTGTTGTACTGCTCGGTGAGGCTTTTCAGCGTGGTGTTCACAGCCGTCTGGGCATTAGCAATCGTACCGGTGCTGGTGTTCAGGAACCCGCTGTTCAGGTTGCTGATGTTGGTCATCACGCCGGTGGTTTTGCCGTCACCTACCATCATGGTCTGCACAGCATTCGGGTTACTGGTTAACGCTGCACTCAGCTTGGTGCTGTCAACTTCCAGCTTACCGGTGTCCGGGTCAGTGGTAATACCGATACTCTGCAATGAACTTACTGAACCAGAACCCGAGACGCCGGTGATCGCTGACTTCAGACGTGTCTGGATGGTACGCAGTGCGCTGTCACCCAGTAATGCGCCGTTGGTACTGTCAGCCGTATCGGTATTCGTCGCGGTGGCTGTGAACTTGGTCAGGCTGGAGAACGTATCCTGCAACTTGTTATACGCATCAACAAAAGTCTGGATAGCGGTGGAGGCTGTAGAGGTATCTTTCGCCACTGTCAGCGTTGCAGCAGTGGTGGTGGTACCGGTCAGATTTAACGTAATCCCGTCCTGCGCATCACTGATGGTGTTGCTTTGACGTTCCAGATCGATGCCATTAAAGGTCAGCTTGGCATTGCCTGCTGTGGCATTTTCGGTCATCGCACCGGTGCCGGTGGATGAGTTATATCCGATAATATTATTCAGCTGGTCATCACCGGTGACGCTGACGGTCATTTCTGAATTGGTACCGGTATTGTTCGCGCTCAGTACCAGCTTGTAGCTGCTGTCATCCACTTTGACGATACTGGCCGTGACACCGCCACCGGCTTTATTGATCGCATCACGAACGCCGGTCAGTGAAGTCTGATCATCGGTCAGTTTGATGCTCAGTGGTTTACTGCCGTCGCCCTGGCTGATGGTCAGGGTACGGGTATTATCAGTGGTCGTGGCGCCCAGTGCGGTTTTATTGCTCGACTGCGTGGCAGAAACCAAAGACTGCGCAGAGGCCAGCTGTGTCACGGAAACGGAATATTTACCCGCCGCGGCGCCGGTGCCGGTTGTCACACTGAACGCAGACGTGTTGCTCGACGAAGCCGTGGTCGCCCCGTAAGTATTGGTCGATGACAATGCGGTCGCAGCGTCAGAAAAAGTTTGTAATGCGCTTTGGAGCGTGCCATAAGCCGTCAGTTTGGCGCTATAGCTGGTTTGTGCCGCGGTGATCGGGGTTAAACGTTTTTTTTCTGCAGTCGTCAGGTTATCCAGCAGGTCTGAAAGTTGTAAACCTGAACCGATACCTAATGAAGAGATAGTGCCTGAAGTGGCCATAATTATCCTTTACAGTTTGATTGCCCTGAGTACGTGAATTTACAGTCGCCTTCGCTTCGTTCGTTCACCGGTTTTCCTGACGGATGTCAGGTAACGGGTTCACTCCCTCGCCGCTTACTGCAACTCCAATGACTTTAGGTATAAAAGAGTCTTTAAGCCCTATCGGCACGACGGAGAAAAAGTTTAATAGATCACAACAAAAAGTAATGGCGTGAATAGGCGGTATAAGGAAGGGTAATTCTCAAAGTAAGAAAACCGGATTTTTTGAGAAATAATTCTAAAGGTTACCGCAGTACCGCCGATACAAGTTTGGACGGTGATGAACGCCGTGGGCAATAAGCCCGAACCCTTAACCAGATTTGAAGGAATACACTCATGGCTCAAGTTATCAATACCAACACGCTGTCTCTGATGACTCAGAACAACCTGAACAAATCCCAGTCCGCTCTGAGCACCGCTATCGAGCGTCTGTCCTCCGGTCTGCGTATCAACAGCGCAAAAGACGATGCTGCTGGTCAGGCGATTGCTAACCGCTTCACTTCTAACATCAACGGTCTGACTCAGGCTTCACGTAACGCCAACGACGGTATCTCTGTTGCGCAGACCACTGAAGGTTCACTGAGCGAAATCAACAACAACTTACAACGTATTCGTGAGCTGTCTGTTCAGGCTGCTAACGGCACCAACTCCGATTCCGACCTGACCTCAATCCAGGACGAAATCACTTCCCGTCTGTCTGAAATCGACCGTGTATCTGGTCAGACTCAGTTCAACGGCGTGAACGTACTGGCCTCTAACCAGACGATGAAAATCCAGGTTGGGGCTAACGATGGTCAGACTATCGACATCGACCTGCAGAAAATCGACTCTACCACTCTGGGTCTGAACGGTTTCTCAGTAGCAAGCAACGCACTGAAAACCAGCGATGCAATCACTCAGGTTGGCGCAAGCGGCTCCCTGAAAAACGTTGACCTGTCTGCAGCGGCAACTTCTCTGGGCCTGGACGCAAGCAAACTGTCTCTGAAAAACGTTCAGACAGCAGCTGGCGCAGCGACTGCAACTTACGTTGTTTCTGATGGTACCAGCAACTACGCTGCATCTGTAGATGACGCAACTGGCGCTGTAACACTGAACACCACTGACGTTTCTTACACTGACACTGACAACGGTGTTACTGCAGGTACTCAGACTGGCAAACTGGTTAAAGTTGGCGCAGACGCCACTGGCGCAGCAGTAGGTTACGTTACCGTTCAGGGTAAAGACTACAAAACTGCAGCTGGCGCTATCGTTGACGGCGGCGCTACCGGTACTGCGAACGTTGCAAGCACCATCGGCGACATCGCCAGTGCTGCTAACACCAACGCTTACACTGGCGTTGCGACTTCTGACCCACTGAAAGCAATCGACGCTGCTATCGCTAAAGTTGACACCTTCCGTTCTTCACTGGGTGCGGTTCAGAACCGTTTCGATTCTGCCATCACCAACCTGGACAACACCACGACTAACCTGTCTTCTGCACAGAGCCGTATTCAGGATGCTGACTACGCAACAGAAGTTTCAGCAATGTCTAAAGCACAGATCCTGCAGCAGGCTGGTACTTCAGTATTGTCTAAAGCTAACCAGGTTCCTCAGTCTGTACTGTCCCTGCTGCAATAATTGTCTTAGTCGACAAATTACGCAGTTCGGTTACAAACAGAACAAACCCCGCTCCAGCGGGGTTTTTTTTAACTAAAATTTACCATTCTTAAGGATTAATGCGGGGCATTCGCTGGTATAATTTAAGATAATCTTTATGTTGCGATTGTTTTTTAGTCAATCGTTTGCGGTGTTACCGGCGGACGTCTGCAAACAGAATCTGCGAGACATAATCAAAATAACCGCGTTTTTCAGGCCTTATTCAGCCGATTGATTAGCGATTATCACTGGCACAATGATACTGACCCTAAATTTGCCAGGTTACGACAGTGAGCGATCTGTATACCGCCGACGGCGTGATAGACAAAAATTCTTTGTGGCAGCGCTATGTTCCGCTTGTGCGCCATGAAGCCCTGCGTTTGCAGGTGCGGCTTCCCGCCAGCGTAGAGCTTGATGATCTACTGCAAGCGGGCGGGATCGGCCTGTTAAATGCGGTTGAGCGTTTTGATGCGATGCAGGGGACGGCGTTTACGACGTATGCCGTTCAGCGTATTCGCGGCGCCATGCTCGATGAGTTGCGTAGCCGCGACTGGGTGCCGCGTAGTGTCAGACGTAATGCGCGTGAAGTGTCCCAGGCGATGCATAGCGCAGAACAGAAATTAGGGCGACCGCCGAGTGAAGGAGAGGTGGCGCAGGTGCTGGATATTCCCATTGAGGAATACCGGCAGATATTAATGGATACGAACAGTAGCCAGTTGTTTTCTTATGACGAATGGCGCGAAGAGCACGGCGATACTGCCGAGGCATTGATGGAAGGGCACGAAGAGGCCAACCCGTTACATCATCTGTTGGAGGGTAATTTACGCCACCGGGTGATGGAAGCTATCGATGCGTTACCTGAACGGGAGAAGTTGGTACTTACGCTTTACTACCAGGAAGAGTTGAATTTAAAAGAGATCGGGGCGGTGCTGGACGTCGGGGAATCCCGTGTAAGCCAGCTCCACAGTCAGGCGATTAAGCGTTTGCGAACACGCCTGGCCAACGACCACTGATCCGCTTTTTCCTGGCCGGTTATACATTTTATATCCCTTATCAGGAATAAATTTATGCCAGCGGGAATCAAAACAAGGCCTTTAAGCCGTTATCTTAAAGATTTTAAACACAGTCAGACTCATTGCTCACAGTGTGCAAAAGAACTCGACAGGATGGCACTGGTGTTTCGCGGGCAAATCATCAATAAAGAGGCCATCGCCAAGATGGACCAGCCTATTGATGATGACGTGTGGCACAACCTGTCGCAGGAACTGACCGCACTGTGTCGTTTTTGCAGTGAGATAAGCTGTAACAGCCATTCGTCCTATTTTGACATTATGGCGTTTAAGCAATATCTGTTTGAGCAGACTGAGATGAATCACAGCACGGTGCGCGAGTATGTTGTCCGCCTCCGCCGTCTGGATGAAATCCTCTCTGCAAACAACTATCCTCTGGATAAACTTTCAGGGGACAGTATCCACCAGCGGATCATCAATGATTTGCCGGTGGCGGGTCATGACAACTACCGTATTGCCCTGCGCAAATACGACCAGTATCTGGCCTGGCAGAAATCCGCGTAATCGGATCTCAGACAGACTGACACGCAATGCACAAACAGGCTCCTCCGGGAGCCTGTTTTTTTGTCTTGAATCTGTCCGCAGTTTCTATAAATTCTTTATATACTTACTCAATAACCTGTCTCTAAACTCAAACCAACTTCGACTATAACGACTTCGTGCGGCACCGTGCTGTGCGTCAGGGGAACATCGTGCCTGCTAAAATTTCTTTGCTTAAAACCCGGCTGGAAGCCTTCGATCGGATCGATTTACTGGGCAGCGCCACGCCGCTGGAAAAACTGCATCGTCTTTCCGAATACGCCGGACGTGACAT
Organism: Rahnella sp. GSA61A; assembly: GCF_019969905.1. Taxonomy (NCBI): domain Bacteria; kingdom Pseudomonadati; phylum Pseudomonadota; class Gammaproteobacteria; order Enterobacterales; family Yersiniaceae; genus Rahnella; species Rahnella sp. GSA61A. Next base: position 113,807 of record NZ_JAHXYO010000006.1, read on the forward strand.
TTACATTAAACGCGATGACATCACGCCGCTGGCGATGGGCGGTAACAAGCTGCGCAAACTGGAATATCTGGCCGCCGCAGCGCTGGCAGAAGGTGCGGATACGCTGGTGACCGCTGGTGCCATTCAGTCAAATCATGTACGCCAGACCGCCGCCGTGGCCGCCAAACTGGGCCTGAAATGCGTTGCGTTGCTGGAAAACCCGATCGGCACCACCGAAGTCAATTATCTGAGCAACGGCAACCGTCTGCTGCTGGATCTGTTCAATGTGGAAGTGGTGATGTGTGACGCGCTTGATGACCCGATGGCGCAGCTTGCAGAACAAGCCGAACGTCTGGAAGCACAAGGTTTTCGTCCCTACGTCGTGCCGGTTGGCGGTTCCAATGCGCTTGGTGCACTCGGCTACGTGCAGTGCGCGCTGGAAATCGCCGAGCAGTCTTCGGCCAGTTTTGTGGATTTCAGTGCCGTGGTGGTGGCATCGGGCAGCGCCGGTACGCACGCTGGTCTGGCCGTCGCTTTGCAACATTTAATGCCAGACACGCAGTTGATTGGTGTGACAGTGTCGCGCAGTGCCGATGCCCAGCGTCCCAAAGTTGAAGCCATTGCCCGGGAAGTGACAACACAATTACAACTGGGTGAGAAAACGCCGTCAATTACCTTGTGGGACGAATATTTTGCGCCACGCTACGGTGAGCCGAATGAAGCCGGAACCGCCGCCGTGAAATTGCTGGCAGAGCAGGAAGCCATGCTGCTGGATCCGGTGTATACCGGCAAAGCGATGGCCGGATTGCTCGACGGTATAGCGCGTGGTTTGTTCCCGGATGAAGGCCCGATCCTGTTCATTCACACCGGCGGTGCACCGGCACTGTTTGCGTATCATCCGCAGGTTTAATACTCTAAAATCCGCTTATGCTTTTTTGAGCTAAGATTATAGAATTATATTCCTGATAACTGACGCAGCGGGTGCTACTGTGCGCAAATTCGTAGGGGATATAGCGTTCTATAACTAACTATAACTGAGGTGAATATGGGTTTTTCTACACTGCGTCGTCGTTTACTTCTGGGTGCTGTTGCGGTCACGCTGACAGCAGGCATGGTCAGCAATACTTTTGCTGACGAAGGGTTACTGAAGAAAGTCAAAGATCGCGGCACCTTGATTGTCGGGCTGGAAGGGACTTACCCTCCGTTCAGTTTCCAGGGTGAAGACGGCAAACTGACCGGCTTTGAAGTCGAGTTCGCCGATGCACTGGCGCAGCACATGGGCGTTAAAGCGAAACTGCAACCGACCAAATGGGACGGCATGCTGGCTTCGCTGGAATCCAAACGTATTGATGTGGTGATCAATCAGGTGACCATTTCGCCTGAGCGTGAGAAAAAATATGACTTCTCTACGCCATACACCGTTTCCGGTATTCAGGCGCTGACTAAAAAAGGTCAGGAAGGCACCATCACTAAACCTGAAGATCTGAAAGGCAAAAAAGTCGGCGTAGGTCTGGGCAGTAACTACGAGCAATGGTTGCGCGAGAATGTGCAGGGCGTGGACATCCGTACTTATGATGATGACCCGACTAAATATCAGGATCTGCGCGTAGGCCGTATCAACGCCATTCTGGTTGACCGTCTGGCAGCACTGGATCTGGTGAAGAAAACCGGTGATACCTTAGCCGTTGCAGGTGCACCGTTCTCCCGTCTGGAATCTGGCGTGGCCATTCGCAAAGACAACCCGGAACTGCTGGCTGCTATCAACAAAGCGATTGCTGAAATGCAGAAAGATGGCTCGCTCGCCAAAATCTCTGAAAAGTGGTTTGGTGCTGACGTCACAAAATAATACCCGTAAAACCGGAGCGTCAGACTGGCGCTCCGGCTCATTACGAACTGATCCATAAGGTTCTTATCGGATGCAAGAAAGTATTCAACTGGTGCTGGATTCAGCACCATTTTTATTGAAAGGAACACTGTTTACGCTCCAGCTCAGTCTGGGCGGAATGGTGTTCGGTCTTATCCTGGGCTTCGTGCTGGCGCTGATGCGCCTTTCGCATTTCTGGCCGCTGTCATGGTTATCGCGTTTTTACGTCTCCGTTTTCCGTGGCACGCCGCTGATCGCCCAATTGTTTATGATCTACTACGGTCTGCCACAGTTTGGCATCGAGCTGGATCCTATCCCGGCAGCCATGATTGGCCTGTCGCTCAATACCGCGGCCTACACCTCCGAAACCCTGCGTGCGGCGATTTCGTCCATCGAAAAAGGGCAGTGGGAAGCGGCGGCCAGTATTGGTATGAATCCGTGGCAGACCATGCGCCGCGTGATTTTGCCGCAGGCCGCCCGCACCGCGCTGCCACCGCTCGGTAACAGCTTCATCGGCCTGGTAAAAGATACCTCGCTGGCCGCGACCATCCAGGTGCCGGAACTGTTCCGTCAGGCACAGCTTGTGACGTCGCGCACGCTGGAAGTGTTCACCATGTATCTGGCCGCATCGGTTATCTACTGGGTGCTGGCGACCGTTTTATCCTTCCTGCAAAACCGTCTGGAAGACCGCGTTAACCGTCAGGATCAGGAGCCTTCATGAGTACCATTGACGTAAAGCAACTGACAAAAAAATTCCACGGACAAACGGTGTTGCACGGTATCGATTTACAGGTCAACGCCGGCGAAGTGGTAGCGATCATCGGGCCAAGCGGTTCGGGTAAAACCACCTTGCTGCGCAGCATTAACCTGCTGGAAGAGCCGGACGGCGGCACCATAAAAGTCGGCAATATCGAAATTGATGCCAGCAAACCGCTCAGTAAACAGAAGAATAACGTTCGTGAGCTGCGCAAGCAGGTGGGGTTTGTTTTCCAGAACTTCAACCTGTTCCCGCACCGTTCAGTCCTGGAAAATATCATCGAAGGACCGGTGATTGTGAAGGGCGAGTCAAAAGAAAAAGCCATCGCCACAGCACGTCAGCTTCTGGAAAAAGTCGGGTTAAGCGGCAAAGAAAATGCCTATCCGCGACGTCTCTCCGGTGGCCAGCAGCAACGCGTTGCCATCGCCCGCGCACTGGCGATGAGCCCGGAAGTGATTTTGTTTGATGAACCGACCTCCGCGCTTGACCCGGAACTGGTGGGTGAAGTGCTCAACACTATCCGCGCACTGGCACTTGAGCACCGCACCATGGTGATTGTGACCCACGAAATGAGTTTCGCCCGTGACGTGGCAGACCGCGCTATTTTTATGGATCAGGGGAAAATCGTGGAGCAGGGGCCAGCGAAAGAGCTGTTTTCGAATCCGCAACATGCCAGGACGAAACAGTTCCTGGAGAAGTTCCTGGCCCACTGAGATCAAAACCGTGGGCGTCGGCCCACACCGACTTGGGGGACGGCTTATCGCCGCCGCCCCCCAAGACCCCCCGGGCTCTTTCACTGCGCGCTCCGCTCGCTGACTATGTTTCATCAGCCGCAGTGATAGCCGCAAAATCCCGCCGCTGCGCGGCAAGATCTCCAGCCTGTCGCAGTGTTTCCTGAAACATAGCTTGCGTGCGGATCACTTGTTTGAAAAAGCGAGGGGAGTTCAGAGGGGAAAAGCTTTTCCCCTCTGGTCGGTTTCGGCGCGAAAGGCCGCGTGATAACCGTTCTTGAGAAACCGAAACTGTCTCGATCCAGCCCTTAATGTAACGGGAAATTTTTTCAGGCTTTTTTAAAAGCCGCCACTTGCAGCGGCTTTCCTGCAATCCCAACCTTTACCCGATCGTCATCAGACTCGCATTTCCCCCGGCGGCTGCCGTATTCACACTCAGTGAACGTTCATGCAGCAGGCGTTCCAGCAGAATATTATCCTCGCCGCGTGCAAAGCCCTGTACCGATATAATGGCGCCCGGACGCTGCGCAATGGTCTGACAAAGTTCGCGCAACTGATCCGCATCACCGTGATAAATCACTGCATCAAATACCTGCGCATCGTTCTGCCAGTCTTTGGCGAAATCGACTCGCGCCTGCACTGCTTTTGGCAGGATGCTGAACAAATCACGTTGCAATGGCGCTTCCGGCCAGAGAATGCGGCAACCTGTCGCGGTGACAGCGGCAAGCTGGGTCAGGGCATCTTCCTGATTATCCGCCAGTGCCAGGACGCGCTCACGCGGTAACAGTGCGTAAGTGTTACGCTCGCCGGTTGGCCCCGGCAGTGTGCGCAAGGTGCCGCCCTGACTGGTTTGGGCGAAACGTTCGCAAACTGTGACAAATTCCTCACGGTGTTTCTGCTCCGTTGCCCATTGTTGCAGCGCCCGGTGTGGTGCCAGCAAGGCTTCGCGCACGGAGGTATCGAGCGGCAGTTCGCGATCCTGACGTAACAGGGTTTGCTGGACGGCGTCTTGCGGACGGCTGCTCAGCAGACGATAAAGATACAGCGGGCCACCGGCTTTCGGACCGGTGCCGGACAAGCCTTCGCCGCCAAAAGGTTGCACACCCACGACAGCACCCACCATATTGCGGTTCACGTACATATTGCCGACGTGTGCCTGCTGCGTAACGCGATGGATAGTCTCATCGATGCGGGTATGAATACCCAGCGTCAGGCCATAACCGGCGGCATTAATCTGACCGATCAGCTTATCCAGATCCTGGCGGGCATAACGCACCACGTGCAGCACCGGCCCGAAGATTTCTTTCTTCATCTCATCGAAGCTTTCCAGCTCGATCAGCGTCGGTTTAACAAAGGTACCGCGGCTCCATTCCTGCTGGTCAGCCGTAAATTCCTGCGCAGCCTGATACACGGTGCGGCCTTTGGTGCGCATCGCATCGATGTGTTTTTCGATACCGGCTTTGGCTTCGGCGTCGATCACCGGCCCGATGTCGGTAGACAAGCGCTCCGGATTGCCCATCCGGCATTCCGCCATCGCACCGCGCAGCATTTGCAGCGTGTGGTCGGCGACGTCGTCCTGAATACACAACACGCGCAGGGCGGAGCAGCGCTGACCGGCGCTGTCGAAAGCCGACGCGACCACATCCGTCACTACCTGTTCGGTCAGGGCGGAGGAATCGACAATCATGGCGTTCAGCCCGCCGGTTTCGGCGATAAGCGGCGTCGGACGGCCCTGCAGATCCAGACGACCGGCGATGTTGCGTTGCAGAATACCCGCGACATCCGTCGAACCGGTAAACAGCACGCCGCGTACACGTTCGTCATTGACCAGTTGCGAACCGACCGTTTCACCCCGGCCCGGCAGCAACTGCAATACGCCTGCCGGAACTCCGGCTTCATGCAAAATGCTGACGGCCAGCGCAGCGACCAGTGGCGTTTGTTCAGCGGGTTTTGCCAGCACGCTGTTCCCGGCGGCCAGCGCGGCAGCAATCTGACCGGTAAAGATCGCCAGCGGGAAGTTCCACGGGCTGATACAGACCACCGGCCCCAGCGGACGGTGCGTGTCATTGGCGAAATCTTCGCGGATCTGCCCGGCGTAATAATGCAGGAAGTCCACGGCTTCACGTACTTCGGCAATGGCGTTATTAAAGGTTTTTCCCGCCTCGCGCACCAGCACGCCGAGCAGGTTTTGCAACTGCGCTTCCATCAGTTCTGCAGCGCGTTGCAGGATGGCGGCACGTTCTTCGGGAGGTGTCGCAAACCAGATTGACCCGGCAGCGGTTGAGGCATCCAGCGCGCGGCTGATTTCAGCTTCTGTCGCTTCGCGAACATACCCGACAATATCGGTATTTTCAGACGGGTTGATCACCGGCAGGAATTCGCCGTCGTCCGTTTGCGCATCAATTATCGGCTGCGCTTTGACCGGGTGGCTGGCGCTTTGCAGCAGGGCGCTGGAAAGGGAGGCCAGACGGTGCTCGCTGGACATATCCAGACCGGCAGAATTCACACGTTTGTCGCCATAAAGATTGCGCGGCAGGGCGATTCGCGGATGGGGTAATCCGACCTGACCTTCGCTGGCGGCCAGCGCTTCGACCGCCAGAACCGGATCGGCAACCAGTTCATCGATCGGTAACGTGGCATCGGCAATACGGTTAACAAAGGAGGTATTCGCGCCATTTTCCAGCAGACGACGTACCAGGTACGCCAACAGTGTTTCGTGTGTACCGACCGGGGCATAAATGCGGCACGGGCGGTTCAGTTTGCCGTCAGAAATTTTCCCCACCACCTGCTCGTAAAGCGGTTCACCCATACCGTGCAGGCACTGGAATTCGTACTGACCGGGATAATAGTTATTACCGGCCAGTTGATAAATCGCCGCCACGGTGTGGGCGTTATGCGTCGCGAACTGCGGATAAATCAGGTTCGGCACGGCCAGCAGTTTACGGGCGCAGGCCAGATAGGAGACATCGGTGTAAACCTTGCGGGTATAAACCGGATAATCTTCCAGACCGTCCATTTGTGCGCGCTTAATTTCGCTGTCCCAGTACGCACCTTTCACCAGACGGACCATCAGACGGCGGCGGCTGCGCTGTGCCAGACTGGTCAGGTAATCAATCACCATCGGGCAGCGTTTCTGATACGCCTGAATCACGAAGCCGATGCCGTTCCAGCCCGCCAGTTCCGGTTCGAAGCAGAGTTTTTCCAGCAAATCGAGAGAGATTTCCAGGCGGTCAGCTTCTTCGGCATCGATGTTGATACCGATGTCGTAACTGCGTGCCAGCAAGGTCAGTGAAAGCAGGCGCGGATACAACTCTTCCATTACACGCTCATATTGCGCACGGCTGTAACGCGGATGCAGGGCGGAAAGCTTGATGGAAATGCCGGGGCCTTCATAAATGCCGCGACCATTGGAGGCTTTGCCGATGGCATTGATCGCCTGCTGATAGGACTGCAAATAGGCCTGCGCGTCTTTCGCGGTCAGCGCGGCTTCACCCAGCATGTCGTAGGAATAGCGGAAACCTTTTTCTTCATGTTTGCGGGCATTGGCCAGCGCTTCGGCGATGGTTTCGCCGGTCACGAATTGCTCTCCCATCAGGCGCATTGCCATGTCCACACCTTTGCGGATTAGCGGTTCGCCGCTTTTGCCGATAATGCGGTTCAGCGATTTTGACAGGCTGGCTTCATTATGCGTCGCCACCAGCTTGCCGGTGAATAGCAAACCCCAGGTCGCGGCGTTAACGAACAGCGACGGGCTGCGGCCCAGATGCGAATGCCAGTTACCGTTGCTGATTTTGTCGCGGATTAACGCATCGCGGGTTGGTTTGTCGGGAATACGCAGCAGCGCTTCCGCCAGACACATCAGCGCCACGCCTTCCTGAGAAGACAGAGAGAACTCCTGCAGCAGGCTTTGCACCATACCGGCGCGGCCGTTTGCACTCTTTTGGTTCCTGAGTCTGGTGGCAATGTCAGCAGCCAGTTTCAGCGCAGCATCATTGAGCGGGGCAGGCAAACGCGCCTGTTCAAGCAGCATCGACACGGCTTCTGGTTCAGGGCGGCGATAGGCGGCAGTGATGGCAGAACGGCTGACTGACTGTGGCAGGATCTGCTCGGCGAAATCTAGGAACGGCTGATGGGCTTCCTGAACCAGTTGCACAGCGACATCTTCCATACCTTCAGGCGCAGCGCCATTCAGCGCCGGAATTTCCGGCAGTGTATCGCCATTTTCCAGTCGTTCCAGATAGGAAAATATCGCTTGTTTGATCAGCCAGTGCGGCGTGCGATCAATTTTGTGAGCCGCTTCTTTCAGCCTGTCGCGTGTACCTTCATCCAGCTTCACGCCCATCGTCGTCATACCCATGCGCAAACACTCCATATAAAAAATTTCAGGTGAATTCGTTATTTTATGCTGAGCAATATCTTCTATGTTGCAACCTTGTGCAACCCTGTTAATGCATGAAGTATGCCTGTTGTGATTTGTCTGGCATTTTTAACAATAAAATAACGGCATGGATCTTGCGTGCATTCACCTGAGTGAGAATGTCAAAGGTTGCATCAGGTGCAACTTTTGTCAGTGCAAAGTACAACCGGTATTGCGGATAACTGTGATGGAGGGTGAATTTTGTGTATTTGAAATGTTAAAAATATTGAAAAGTGGATCAGGCTAAACCAGTATCCGGCCCGACAGTAATTTTGAACAAAAACCACACAGAGTCAGTGACTACGTAAAAAATATGGAGAGTCTTGCTGCAACCTTACAGGGTTTCAGCCATCATCTCGCCCCGGCAGGTTTTTAGCGGCACTTCTGGTGGAGTGCTTCAGGACAGACAGCTGCCGGACAACATCGCAAAAAATAAGAAGTGGAGAATGGAATGACAATGAACACACCGATGCTGGTGACGTTTTGTGTTTATATTTTCGGGATGATTTTTATTGGGCTCATCGCGTATCTACGAACCAAAAACTTTGATGATTATATTCTGGGCGGACGCAGTTTAGGCAGCGTGGTGACGGCGCTTTCAGCCGGTGCTTCTGACATGAGCGGCTGGCTGTTAATGGGATTACCGGGGGCGATTTTTATTTCCGGGATTTCGGAAAGCTGGATCGCCATTGGCCTGACCATCGGCGCGTACCTGAACTGGAAACTGGTGGCAGGGCGGCTGCGTGTGCACACTGAAGCCAATAATAATGCGCTGACACTGCCGGATTACTTTACCCATCGTTTTGAAGATTCCAGCAAGCTGCTGCGCATTATCTCCGCGATTGTGATTTTGGTGTTCTTCACCATTTATTGTGCCTCCGGCATCGTGGCCGGTGCGCGTCTGTTTGAAAGCACCTTCGGCATGACGTACCAGACTGCACTTTGGGCTGGTGCGGCGGCGACCATCATTTATACCTTTATCGGCGGTTTTCTGGCAGTCAGCTGGACTGATACCGTGCAGGCCAGCCTGATGATTTTCGCGCTGATCCTGACACCGGTTATCGTCATCCTCGCAGTTGGCGGTATTGATACCTCGATGATGGTAATCAATGCCAAAAACCCTGAATACACCGATATGTTCAAGGGCATGAATCTGGTGGCGATTTTGTCATTGCTGGGCTGGGGACTGGGCTATTTTGGTCAGCCGCATATTCTGGCGCGCTTCATGGCGGCCGATTCTCACCGAACTATCCGCAGCGCGCGCCGTATCAGCATGACATGGATGATTTTGTGTCTGGCGGGCACCATTGCCGTAGGATTCTTCGGGATTGCGTACTTCAGCAATAATCCGGGCGAAGCGGGCAACGTGACGCAAAACGGTGAGCGCGTGTTCATCGAGCTGACGAAAATTCTGTTTAATCCCTGGATTGCCGGTATTTTGCTGTCCGCTATTCTGGCGGCGGTGATGAGTACCCTGAGCTGTCAGTTGCTGGTGTGTTCAAGCGCGATTACCGAAGATTTGTATAAAGCCTTCCTGCGCAAAGGCGCAAGCCAGCGCGAACTGGTGTGGGTAGGGCGTGCGATGGTGCTGGTTGTGGCGCTGGTCGCGATTGCGCTGGCTGCCAATCCGGAAAACCGTGTTCTCGGTTTAGTCAGTTATGCATGGGCCGGTTTTGGCGCAGCATTCGGACCGGTGATCCTGATTTCCGTGATGTGGAAACGTATGACGCGTAACGGTGCACTGGCAGGCATGATCGTCGGTGCCGTGACAGTGATCCTGTGGAAACAATACGGCTGGGCCGAACTGTATGAAATCATTCCCGGCTTTATTTTCGCGTCACTGGCTATCTGGATTGTCAGCCTGGCGGGGCGTAAACCTTCCGCCGCCGTGGAACAGCGCTTCACTGTTGCGGAAGCGGAATATAATACTATTTAACGGTATTTTACTTTTATGACACTCAGACCGGGGGCATTCAGCCCCCGGTTTTCAGCATTTTCCGCCAGATAAACCCCCTGACCTGATTTTTCCTGTCTATTTACCGATCACGCTTCAAAAAAAGGATCGGTTACCTCTTGTATTTCTTTTGGCAAGAATGATAATCACTATCGTTTCTTTTTACTTTTCTTTACAGAGACCTTACACATTCTGTTGTTCGTCAGAATTCAGGGCTCGGGAGCTCGTCATGTTCGTTCCGTTTCTCATTATGTTTCGCGAAGGGCTGGAAGCTGCACTGATCGTCAGCCTGATTGCCAGCTATCTCAAACGGACGCAACGCGGGCAGTGGCTCGGTGTGGTCTGGATTGGCGTTTTCATCGCTGCCGCACTCTGTCTGGCGCTCGGTCTTTTTATCAATGCCACGACCGGTGAGTTTCCACAAAAACAGCAGGAGCTGTTTGAAGGTATCGTCGCCGTCGTTGCGGTGTGCATCCTGACTTATATGGTGTTCTGGATGCGCAAAGTGTCGCGTTCTATCAAAGTGCATCTGGAAGGGGCGATTGATCATGCGCTGAATTCCGGCCGCGGTCAGGGCTGGGCACTGGTCGCGATGGTGTTTTTTGCGGTAGCGCGTGAAGGTCTGGAATCGGTGTTTTTCCTGCTGGCGGCCTTCCAGCAGGACGTCGGCATCGAAGCGCCGATCGGCGCAGTGCTCGGGCTTGGCGCGGCCATCGTGCTGGGTTTCCTGATTTACTACGGCGGGGTGAAGCTGCATCTGGCGAAGTTCTTCAAATGGACCAGCCTGTTCATTCTGTTTGTCGCCGCCGGGCTGGCTGCGGGGGCTATTCGCGCTTTCCACGAAGCCGGATTGTGGAACCGTATGCAGGATATTGCTTTTGATCTGAGCGGCACATTATCCACGCACTCTTTATTCGGCACGTTGCTGGAAGGGATGTTTGGCTATCAGGAAGCCCCGACGGTCAGCGAAGTCGCGGTGTACTTCCTGTATCTGATCCCTGCGCTGTTCCTGTTCTTTATGCCACAAGGTAAATCGCCTGTGGCCGCGCCGGCCTCTGCCGGGCAAAAAACACGACGTTGATCCTTAAACCTTTCCATCATCTTGCCTTTGTCACGGAGTTGTACATGACACATTTTCGCCGTAAAGCTTTACAGATTGCACTGTTATCCCTGCCGGCTTTTGCGCTGAGCGCCAATGTGCTGGCTGCTGATGTTCGTCAGGTCAAAATTGCTGTTAACGACAAACAATGTGAACCGATGGCGCTGACCGTGCCCGCCGGTAAAACCCAGTTTGTTATCCATAACAACAGTCAGAAAAACCTGGAATGGGAAATTTTGAAAGGCGTGATGGTGGTGGAAGAACGTGAAAACGTGGCACCGGGTTTCACGCAAAAAATGACGGCTAACCTTGAACCGGGCGAATACGACATGACCTGTGGCTTGCTGAGCAATCCGAAAGGCAAACTGACTGTCACCGCCGAGGGGACAGCCGCTTCCGGTAAGCCTGACGCCATGGCGCTGGTTGGCCCGATTGCGGAATACAAAGTCTATGTGACGCAGCAGGTCGCTGAGCTGGTGGCGCATACCAAAGCCTTTACCGACGCAGTGAAGAAGGGTGATCTGGCGAAAGCACAATCCCTTTACGCGTCAACCCGTGTTTACTATGAGCGCATCGAACCGATTGCCGAACTGTTCTCTGATCTGGACGGCAGCATCGACGCCCGTGAAGATGATTTCGAGAAAAAAGCCGAAGATCCTAACTTCACCGGTTTCCACCGTCTGGAGAAAATTCTCTTCGCGGACAAAACCACCAAAGGCACCGAACCCTTTGCTGACAAGCTTTATACCGATACCGTTGATTTGCAAAAACGTATCGCAGACCTGACTTTCCCGCCTAGCAAAGTGGTCGGCGGCGCGGCGGGCCTGATTGAAGAAGTGGCCGCCAGTAAAATCAGCGGCGAAGAAGACCGTTACAGCCGCACTGACCTGTGGGATTTCCGTGCCAACCTTGATGGCGCACAAAAAATCGTCAATCTGCTGCGTCCGTTACTGGTCAAAGCCGATAAACCGTTGCTGGATAAAATCGACGCTAACTTCAAAACCGTCGATGCGCTGCTGGATAAATACAAAACCAAAGACGGTTACGAGAATTATGAAAAACTGTCTGATGCAGACCGTAACGCAATGAAAGGGCCGATCACCACGCTGGCAGAAGACTTGTCCAAACTGCGCGGTGTGCTTGGTTTAGATTAAACTCCTCCCCCTGCGAAGGGGGAGGCAGGGAGGGGGTTTAGCAGACCATACACTGGCTGAAGCACGCTTCAACTTTTGTTTTTGACCGTAATACCCCACCCCAACCCTCCCCTTCGCAGGGGAGGGAGCTTTTAAATTCCCGAGGCATAGCAATGAGTCACAAAAACGATAATCAGAACGACGTTTCTTCTTCCCGCCGCAGTTTACTGAAAGGTGTGGGATTGTTAGGCGGGGCATTTGCCCTGGGCGGCGCTGCCACGGCGCAGGCTGAGAAAACACCCGGCGCAAAAAAAGAGTACACGCCAGGCACGGTTTCCCCGGACGAACGCTGGGGCAGGCAACCTTATTACGGCGAGCATCAGGCAGGGATTTTAACGCCACAACAGGCGTCGATGATGCTGGTTTCCTTTGACGTGCTGGCCACCAACAAAGCCGATCTGGAGCGTCTTTTCCGTCTCCTTGATTCACGGTTTGCCTTCCTGACCAAGGGTGGCACCGCACCTTCAATGGATCCGAAATTCCCGCCGATGGATTCCGGCGTGATGGGGGCAGAAATCTACCCGGATAACCTGACCATGACGCTGTCGGTGGGGGATTCCCTGTTCGATGAACGCTTTGGATTAGAGCCGCATAAGCCGCTGAAATTGCAGCGCATGACGCGTTTCCCGAATGATTCACTGGATGCCACACTCTGTCACGGTGACCTGTCACTGCAAATCTGTGCCAACAACAACGATACGGTGGTGCATGCGTTGCGTGACATCATCAAGTACACACCGGATTTACTCAGCGTGCGCTGGCGTCGTGACGGCTTTATTTCGTCCCACGCAGCGCGCAGTCAGGGCAAAGAAACGCCGATTAACCTGCTGGGCTTTAAAGACGGCACGGCGAATCCTGACTCGAAAGACACACCACTGATGGATAAAACCGTCTGGGTCACCGCCGGTCAGGGCGAACCGGCGTGGACGCTCGGCGGCAGTTATCAGGCCACTCGTCTGATCCCGTTCAAGGTGGAATCCTGGGACCGCACGCCGTTGCAGGAGCAGCAGTCTATTTTCGGGCGTAACAAAGCCACCGGCGCACCTTTGGGGATGGAAAAAGAGCACGATGTGCCGGATTACGAAAAAGACCCGGAAGGTAAGACCATCCGCCTTGATTCACATATCCGTCTGGCGAATCCGCGTACCAAAGCCACCGATGAAAACCTGATGCTGCGCCGTGGCTACAGCTATTCACTTGGCGTGACCCATTCCGGGCAACTGGAAATGGGGCTGATTTTTGTCTGTTATCAGCATGACCTGGAAAAAGGTTTCCTGACCGTGCAGAAACGCCTGAACGGCGAAGCGCTTGAAGAGTATATCCGTCCGAATGGCGGCGGCTTTTTCTTCACGCTGCCGGGGAATAAAGATGAAAGCCACTATCTCGGTCAATCGTTAATCGAAGCGTAACATTGCTCCTCCCCCTGCGAAGGGGGAGAAGCTCAATCCAGAAATCCTTTTTACGCTTCGTTACGCAATTCACCGCCTGTTAATACTCCGCTGCATCCCAAAAAATCTCAGCAATGTCATGATGATAAATCGTCAAACTGATTTATTACGATGCCTGCTCCGAGACTGTTATGACCATCAACCATGCCCGCAGAAAATTACTGATCTTTGGCATCGGACTTTCCCTGACGGCACCACGCCTGTATGCCGCCCAAAAAGCCGTGCGCATTACCATGACATCAGACGCCAGTCAGATTTACCTGGCGTTACCGGCAGCGGATAAATACAGCCGGGTGTTTATGCTCAGTGCGCCGGAAAGAGTGGTGATTGATATGCCGATGGCGTCATTTCCACCGGAACTGGAGCATGCGCTGACGGTGGTCAGGCAGAAATTTTCGTGGGTAAAAGAGGGGAGGATTGCTCACTTCAGCCCGCAAGTGGCGCGCATTGTGTTGCAGGTGAACGGTAAACCGAAGATTACGCGCAGCACGGAAAACGGTGTGCTGAACGTGACGATAGCCGGAGAAAGCCCTGACGCCGCGATTTTGCCCGTCACCACCGCTGCACCTCGGGCAGAGAAACCGCTGCTGGTGATGATTGATCCGGGGCATGGCGGAAAGGATCCGGGCGCGATCGGCAACGAAGGCACCTATGAAAAACACGTGGTGCTGCACATCGCCAAACGACTGCAAACCTTGCTTGATCAACAGCACGGTATTCAGGCGGTGCTGACGCGCCAGGATGACGTATTTATTCCGCTGTATCACCGCGTCAGCCTGGCGCATCAGCATGAGGCAGATCTGTTTATCTCAATTCATGCCGACGGTTTTACCAACGATCAGGTCTCCGGTGCGTCGGTTTTCGCGCTGTCTGAACACGGGGCGGGCAGTGCGATGGCGCGCTATTTGTCGCAAAGCGAAAACAGCGCAGATGTGTTGTATGACAACGATTTTAAAACGGACGATCAATACCTTAAAGAAACGCTGTTTGATCTCGACCAGCACGAAACCATTCATCGCAGCCTGAATTTTGGCCATCATCTGGCGGCAACTATTAGTAAAGTGCATCACATGCACAGTCCGCATCCTGAACAGGCGGGATTTGCGGTACTGAAATCCCCGCGAATTCCTTCCGCGCTGGTGGAGACATCCTTCATCACCAATAAACAGGAAGAAAAATTACTGGGTGAGCCGGTGTTTCAGGAGAAAATGGCGCATGCGCTGGCGGAAGGCATTAACAGTTACTTCATCAATGAAAAGAAAAATAATCTGCTGGGCTGAGAGAAATTCAGCACGATTAAAGAGGATCTGAAAAAGATCCACATGATCCTATTGACGTCAGCCACAAACTTTTTTACATTTTGGTAACGCAAATGTTTCAGCTGTCATTATACTGACATTTATAAGCGGTAGTTTTCACGAGGTGTACGGCAGGTGCCGTTAATAACACTGCGGGGAGCGCGAATGGTAAAGTCCATGTTTGGGCTGTTGATCGAAAATAACACACTTCTCTCATTCACTCGTTGTAGTCGCTTAAATGCAAACGAGGGCCAGGCTTCCGACTCTCTAATATTTCAACCTTTACTTTCAGCTTTTTCCTGCCGCTTGCTGCAAAAAATATCATCCACTCAACCTCAACCCTGTTCTTTAACTGACCCCGTAAATGTTTACCAAAATGATGTGAATATCACTGGCTTTTATTCTGGAATTTTCATTGTATGGGTCAGCGGTTTGTCATTATTGACACTTTTGACAATGCCTCCTCGTGAACAGAAAACAACCAAAAGACTTTCCGTTAATCCCTTTGGTTTCTTTTCCTCTTCACGTTATTCATTGGCTCCACTTGGTCTAAAAGGAGACCAAAACCTCATTTGTTAGTGAAACATAACCGTGCGGGCATTATGCCTTAGCGTTAAGTGAATCAAACTGTAAGGTGCCACTATGGGAAGACAGAAAGCAGTGATCAAAGCTCGTCGTGAAGCAAAACGTGTTATTCGTAGTGATTCACGTAGTCACCGCCAGCGCGAGGAAGAATCTGTGACGTCATTAGTACAGATGGGCGGTTTGGAATCGATCGGCATGGCTCGCGACTCCCGCGATACGTCCGTCATCGAAGCGCGTACTGAAGCTCAAGGTCATTACTTATCAGCCATAGAGAATAAGCAGTTAATTTTTGCCACCGGTGAAGCCGGTTGTGGCAAAACATTTATCAGCGCTGCGAAAGCGGCAGAGGCATTAATTCACAAAGAAATCGACAGGATTATTGTGACGCGCCCGGTATTGCAAGCCGATGAAGATCTCGGTTTCCTGCCCGGTGATATTTCTGAGAAGTTCGCGCCTTATTTCCGTCCGGTCTACGACATTCTATTACGTCGTCTGGGTTCATCATTCCTGCAATATTGTTTGCGACCGGAAATAGGGAAGGTTGAAATTGCGCCATTCGCTTATATGCGCGGGCGTACTTTCGAAAATGCGGTGGTTATTCTGGACGAAGCGCAGAATGTCACGGCCAGCCAGATGAAAATGTTCCTGACCCGTCTCGGTGAAAATGTGACGGTGATTGTTAACGGTGATATTACCCAGTGCGATTTACCACGCGGCGTAGTATCGGGGCTC
This sequence comes from Rahnella sp. GSA61A, assembly GCF_019969905.1. NCBI lineage: Bacteria > Pseudomonadati > Pseudomonadota > Gammaproteobacteria > Enterobacterales > Yersiniaceae > Rahnella > Rahnella sp. GSA61A. Next base: position 129,864 of record NZ_JAHXYO010000006.1, read on the forward strand.
AGCGATGCAATGTCTCGCTTCGAAGAAGACGAGATGATTGGCATCATTGAATTTGGCAAAGAGGACTGCGTGCGTTCAGAGCTGTGTAAACGCACTCTCCACGCCTACTCTTAATTCTCCCATCCCTCCCATGAAAAAGGCCGCTCAGTTGAGCGGCCTTTCTTTTGTCATTCTTCATTCAATCAAAATCATTTGGGTTGTATCAGGGCGGCAACCCGAAGGATGAAGATTTAAAGCATAATTAGCATCATGTAGGCGCAGAAGAGGGCCAGATGCGCGGTACCGTTTAATACATTGGTACGGCCAGTGGAGAATGAAATCTGGCACAAGATCAGCACCGCCAGCATCACCACAATATTCGCCGGATCCAGGCCGAAAATCAGATCCTGACCTGTCAGGGTGGCGATGACGGTCACCGCCGGTACGGTCAGTGAAATCGTCGCCAGCACGGAGCCGAAGAACAAATTCATGGCGCGCTGTACCTGATTTTTCAGTACCGCTTTCAGTGCGCCCAGACCTTCCGGTGAAAGGATCAGTAACGCGACCAGGAAGCCGGTGAACTGCGCAGGAGCATTCAGTTCGGTCAGCAGGCTTTCCAGCGGATTGGCGTTGAACTTGGTCACTGCGATAACCAGCACCAGATGGACAATCAGCCAGAGCGTATGCGTCAGGTTACTTTTCGAAGACGGTTTTCCGTGTCCGTCTTCTTCGCCTTCATCTTCATGCTCGTAAATAAACAGGCTCTGGTGGGTTTTGGTCTGGATAAGCAAAAATACGCCGTACATGGCGGCTGAAATCATCGCGACAAACAACGCCTGTAGCGTCGAGAAATTGCCCCCCGGCAACGCGGCAGGCAGCACCAGCACAATCACCGCCAGCGGGAATATCGCCATCAGGTACTGTTTGATCCCACCGAGATTCACATATTGTGTCGCAAATTTGCGCCCGCCCAACAGCAGGGCAACGCCAACCAGACCGGCGGTAACAATCATGATGATCGAGAACAACGTGTCACGCATCAGCGCGGGCGCGGCGTCGCCGGTCGCCATCAGGGCCGAAATCAGGCTGACTTCGAGGATGACCACTGAAAGGCTGAGGATCAACGACCCGTAAGGTTCGCCAAGACGATGTGCCAGTACGTCGGCATGACGCACCACGCTGAAGGCGCTGGCGAGGATACCGACCAGCGCGATTAAATTGATACCGACAACCGAGGCAAAGTTACTGCTGTTGCCCCAGAGGATGAGAACGATAAGTGCAGCGATGGGAAAAACCAGGGAGTATTCCTGATGGCGGGTTTTGATTTTTGGATGTTCCTGTGAAGACACCATGATGATTATTCTCCTTATAAACGCTCACGTAATAACAACCGCCTGTCTGTCAGTTGTCAGAAAAATGCCTGGCAGCATAAAGGTCTAACCTGTTAAGTATAGTAGATAAATTAATCTATTAACAGGGTAAAGTCATTGTTAATGCATAAAAAATGACATATCAATTGTTTATCAGGGAATAATCTGAATTAACCAGCAATAAACACCCTAATAATTCGTTTTGTTAAAATATTAAGTCATTTAAAAACAATGTATTATATTGATATTGTAGTAATATGGCGATTATGCGTCAGTTTATGTAAATCATCAGGATACCCACACAATATCATGGAGGAAATGTGCAGTCAGCGGCCCGATAACGAGAATAATCTGGCAGCGTCCTTTGAGGGTAGCAGCTAGACTTTATCCTGTGCGCAGACGCCGCACATAAAAAATATCAATGCGATGAACGCTATGAAAAAGGAGACGACTATGCCTTATCAGAACCGCTCAGCGTTGCCTGAATCCGTGCGCAATGTGCTTCCTGCCCATGCGCAGGATATCTATAAGGAAGCGTTTAACAGCGCCTGGGATGAGTATAAAAAACCTAAAGACCGGCAGGGCGATGACTCGCGTGAGGAAACGGCGCATAAAGTTGCCTGGGCCGCTGTGAAACATGGGTATAAAAAAGGAGATGACGATAAGTGGCATCCTAAGAAATCCTGATATGAATGGCAGGTGAGGGCGATCCCGCGCCTGCCAGAAGGTCTGCCCGGCCTCCGGGTTCCCGCTGTTTTTGTTTTATTCCCCCCCTAAATATCAACATTCATGCAATGTTCATAAAATAATCACTTTATTTTCGTTTTGTGATCGCTCTCAACCTTGATTGCAACGAAAGAAACGAATAAGGTTTCATTCAGCAGGGGTATACGAAACTTCCTAATAAATTTGCCCTGCGGCCTGAAGCTCAGGCGAAACTGTCCGATAGCGTTATTAAATGAAACTCACGATAACGGAGAACACAGCGTTAACAGCATGGCATGTTCAAAAGTAAGTCGTACCGAAGGGGGAATGAATGTTAACTCGAGATTTCCTGCGTAACGCAGATTGCAAAACAGCATTCGGCAGCATTGATGAGTCGATGCTACTGACCCCTGAACAGCGCGCAGCCTCTCTGAGCTGCACGCTGGCGCGTCGCCCCGACAACAGCCCGGTCTGGATTTTTGGTTACGGTTCACTGATGTGGAACCCGGTTTTTGACTCGGAAGAGGCGCGACCCGCCACATTGCACGGTTATCATCGTGCCTTCTGTTTACGCCTCACCTCCGGGCGTGGCACCCATGCGCAACCTGGCCGCATGCTGGCGCTGCGGGATGGCGGAAAAACCACCGGTCTGGCGTTCCGTCTGCCGGAAGACACACTTCTCGATGAACTCGAATTGCTGTGGAAGCGTGAAATGCTGACCGGCTGTTATCGTCCGACCTGGTGCGAACTGAATCTCGACGATGGCCGCAAGGTGACGGCGCTGGTGTTCATTATGGATCCCTCGCACCCGCAATATGAGGCCGATACCGATTATCAGGTTATCGCGCCACTGATTGCGCAGGCCAGCGGCCCGCTCGGAACCAATGCACAATATCTGTTTGCCCTGGAAAAAGAGCTGAACAACTACGGCATGCGTGATGACTGCATGAGTGAGCTGGTCAAACAGGTACGGATGCTGTTGTCCGTTTCTCCCGGTTTTGATGTGCCGGAGCTGAGCTAAGCCCCGCATCTGCGGGCTGTGCGTGTCCTTCCGTGCAGCCCGCTTCCCTTAACACCCCCTGGTTTACGTGCTATTCATTCCCACATCCCTTCAGCGGGTATTTCCCTGTAGTTTGTACAGTAACAATCCCCTGCCAGACCGCATTCCGACGCTTTAATAACCAATCAGATAACGTTATGCAAAATTCGCATAACGATAGTATTTATCAGACTTTCTGGTAGGTTGAAGAAACTTTACACTCAACAAAACTTTAGCAATTTCGCTACCTTGGAGAGTCTGACCTGATGAAAGCTTTATTACCGTCCGTCCTGTTTACGGCTATTGCGGCTACTTTCTCTGCGCAGGCTGCCACGCCGCCGGATACTTTGGTTATCGCGCAATCCATTGATGACACCTCCAGTTTTGATCCGGCGCAGGGCTTCGAACTGACCACGGTTCAGGCTTTCAATAATATTTATCAGCGTCTGGTGCAGTCTGACCCGAACAACCCGATCGATTTAAAACCGACGCTGGCGGCCTCCTGGGAAACAGGTAAAGATAACCGCAGCCTGACCTTCACGCTGTCACCGAAAGCCACCTTTGCCAGCGGCAATCCGCTGACAGCCGATGATGTGATTTTCTCGTTATCGCGTGTGGTGAAGCTGAATCTCGAACCTTCGTTCATTCTGACGCAACTGGGCTGGACCGATAAAAACGTCGATACCTTCCTGACTAAAATCGATGATCAGCATGTGAAAGTCAGCTGGACCGCCGATGTCAGCCCGTCATTCGTGTTGAGCCTGCTGTCGGCGCCGGTATCTTCTATCGTTGACAGCAAGCTGGTGAAAGCTAACGCCACTGCTGACGACCTGGGTCATCAGTGGCTGAGCAACCATTCTGCCGGTTCCGGCCCGTATCAGATCCGCAACTACATTCCGCATGAAGTGGTGATTCTGTCTGCGAATCCGACTTCGCCGGAAGGCGCGCCGAAGCTGAAAACCATTCTGATCAAAAACGTACCAGATCCTGCCGCACGCCGCTTGCTGATCGAGCAGGGGGATGCCGATATGGCGCGTAATCTCGGTTCTGACCAGATGGCCGCACTCGCCGGTAAAAAAGGCGTTAAGCCTCTGGCGATCCCGTATGCCTCGCTGTACTTCATGCAGTTCAACGCCAAAGCTTCTCCGGCGTTGGGTAATCCTGCGTTCTGGGAAGCGGCCCGTTACCTGTTCGATTACAACCACATTGCGCACGACCTGATGAAAGATCAGTTCCAGGTGCATCAGGCCTTCCTGCCGGAAGGTTATCTGGGCGCGCTGAATGACACGCCATACACCTATGATCCGGCGAAAGCCAAAGCGATTCTGGCAAAAGCCGGGCTGACCAACGTCAGCTTCACGCTGTCTACCGCCAATCAGCCGCCGTACCTGGACATCGCCCAGGCGTTGCAGGCCAGCTTCGCGCAGGGCGGCGTAACGGTGAAACTGGATCCGGGTTTAAGCTCGCAGATCTCCACCAAAGTGAAATCACACAATTACGATGCGTATATGTCTTCGTGGGGACCGGATTACTTTGACCCGAACACTAACGCTTCGGCGTTTGCTTTCAACCCGGAAGATGGCAGCAAAACGCTGGCATGGCGGGCGAACTGGTCCATTCCGGCGCTCAATAAACTGACGCTGGCCGCGATTGCGGAACCGGATCAGGCCAAACGCGTGGCGGATTACCGTCAGTTGCAACTGGAAGTACAGAAAAACTCACCGTTCGTGATTGGCCTGCAAGCGAAAAGCCTGATTGCCGTACGCGACGACATCAAAGGTTACGTGCAGGGCATCAACCCTGACATGGTCTTCTACAGCAAGGTCACTAAGTAATGACAGACAGTTCAACACCCGCCGGATTCGTCCGGCAGGGTTGGCGCTGGTCAGGCCGTTTGCTGACTGGCGTGATTTCGCTGGCGCTGACGTTACTCGGCCTGCTGGCGTTTACTTTTACGCTTTCCCATCTTGCTCCGATTGACCCGACACTTCAGGTGGCGGGTGATCACGCCAGTGAAGCCACCTATGCGCAGGTGCGTCGTGATTTAGGTCTCGATCAGTCGGTGCCGGTGCAGTTCACCCGTTATCTGGAAAGACTGGCGCACGGCGATATGGGTATCTCCCGCATCACCGCGCAGCCGGTCGCCAGCGATTTGATGCGCACCTTCCCGGCAACGGTCGAACTGGCGACCTGTGCGATCCTGCTTGGCGGCACACTCGGCATTCTGCTGGCGCTGCTGGCGGTGTGGAAACCGGGAAGCTGGCTGGATAACGTTGCGAGAATGGTGTCGCTGCTCGGTTATTCTGTACCGATTTTCTGGCTGAGCCTGCTCGGCCTTTTGCTGTTTTACGCGGTACTGCACTGGGCGGGCGGGCCGGGACGGCTTGATGACCTGTATATGTACACTATGACGCCGCGCACCGGTTTTGTGCTGATTGATACCTGGCTTTCCGGCGACCGTGAAATGTTCTACAACGCCATCAGCCACTTATGGTTGCCGGTAACGGTGCTGGCGATGTTATCGATGGCGGGCATTACGCGCCTTCTGCGTGCGTCGATGCTCGGCGAAATGAACAAAGAATATGTGATTCTGGCGCGCTCGAAAGGCGCGGGCAGGGTACGTGTATTGCTGTGTCACGTTTTCCCAAACGTGCTCGGCACGCTGATCACCGTGCTGACGCTTTCCTACGCCAGTTTGCTGGAAGGGGCGGTTCTGACGGAAACGGTATTTGCCTGGCCAGGCGTTGGACGTTATCTGACCACCGCGCTGTTCGCCGCGGATACCCCGGCAATTCTTGGCGCTACGCTGCTGATCGGCACCTGCTTTGTGCTGCTTAATGCGCTGGCTGACGCCCTTACTTATCTGCTCGATCCGCGGACCCGGTAGTTTCTATGACTCAAATGATCCCTGAACAACCCACGCAGGTTGAGGCCGAAGCCGAAACCTCCGTCTGGAAACCGGCCCGGCGCATCACCACGTTTTCCGTGGGGCTGGTGCTGGTCGCTATTCTGGTACTGACCGCGCTGCTCGCACCATGGCTGGCGCCGTTTGACCCGAACATTCAACACATCGAACTGCGTCTGCTGCCACCATCGGAAACCCACTGGCTGGGCACCGACGGTTTTGGCCGTGATTTGCTCTCGCGTGTGGTGTATGGCGCGCGCCCGACGCTGTTGCTGGTGTCACTGATCCTGGTACTGACCATTCCGGTTGGCCTGCTGATCGGTATCAGCGCCGGTTACATTGGCGGCTGGTATGAACGCATTGTGATGCGACTGACCGATATTGTGATGTCCTTGCCCAGTCTGGTCATGGCGCTGGCGCTGGTGGCTATTCTCGGCCCCGGTCTGATGAACGGTGCACTGGCTCTGGCTTTCACCAGCTGGCCGCCGTTTGCGCGACAGGCGAGGGCCGAGACACTGGCACTTCGCCGCAGCGATTATCTGGCGGCGGCACGCATGCAGGGCATCGGCGGGTTGCGACTGATGTTCGGCCACATTTTGCCGCTGTGCCTGCCCAGCGCCGTGGTGCGTGCGGCGCTCAGCCTCGGCGGCATCATTCTGGCCTCTGCCGGTCTGGGCTTTCTCGGCATGGGCATTCAGCCACCGACGGCTGAATGGGGCTCGATGGTTGCCGAAGGCAGCAAAGTCATTTTCGATCAGTGGTGGGTCGCCGCTGCACCGGGCGGGGCGATTCTTTTCGCCAGCCTGGCTTTCAATCTGCTGGGCGATGGCCTGCGTGACAAAATGGATCCACGACATGGCAACTGACTTTTTACATAAAGACAAATCAAATAGCGACAAGCTGGTCGCGAAAGATATGACCATTTACCTGCCGGGTGAACGTCCGCTGGAACTGGTAAAATCCCTGTCATTCAGCGTCGGACAGGAACGTGTGGCGCTGGTCGGCGAGTCCGGATCCGGCAAATCCCTGACTGCCCGCGCGCTGATGGGGTTGCTGCCACATCCTTGCAAGCTGCGCGCGTCACAACTGACGCTGGGTGATAACGATCTGACCACACTCAAAGAACGTGAGTGGAGCACGCTTCGCGGTAACCGCGTATCGATGGTCATGCAGGATCCGAAACATGCGCTGAATCCGACGCAGAAAATCGGCAAACAGGTGGAAGAACCGCTGCGTTTGCACACCCGTCTTGGCCGCAAGGAGCGTCAGGAAAAGGTCACCGAGATGCTGAATGCGGTCGGTCTGCCGAATCCGGCTTTCCTGCAACAGCAGTATCCGCATCAACTTTCCGGCGGGATGGGGCAGCGCGTGATGCTGGCAATTGCACTGATCAACGACCCGCAATGGCTGATTGCCGACGAACCCACTTCCGCGCTGGATTTCGACATGCGTGAGCAGGTTCTGGGGCTGATTGAGCGTTTAGTCGAACAGCGAAATATGGGGCTGATCCTCATCAGTCACGACCTGCAACAGGTCGCCCGCTATTGTGAACGTGTGCTGGTGATGTACAAAGGCGAACTGCTCGATGAGCTTGCAGCCGATCAGCTGGCGAACGCTACACATCCTTATACGCATACACTCTGGTCATGCCGTCCGAGCAAATTTACCCACGGTGAACGCCTGCCGGTGCTGGATCGTGCGCTGCTGGCCTCTTTAAAACAGGAGCCGCGCCATGAGTGAGATTATCGCTGAACTGCATCAGCTGAGCGTGTCGCATCGTCAGGGTTACGAAACCCGCACGGTGGTACATAACGTCAACCTGACTATCAACAAAGGCGAGTGCTTCGGGCTGGTCGGGCCGTCCGGTTGCGGTAAATCCTCGCTGCTGTGGGTGCTGGCGGGCCTGAACGGACACTGGGACGGCAGCCTGACGTTGCTTGATCATCAGGTGAAACCCGGTAAACCTTTTACCGGTAGCCTGCGACGCGACGTGCAGATGGTTTTTCAGGACCCTTATGCCTCGCTGCACCCGAAACACAAGCTGCTGCGCACGCTGGCAGAGCCGCTGAAAATCCTCAAAGAACAGGATATTGAACAGAAAATTGCCGAAGGTTTTCGCCAGGTCGGGCTGGATCCGGCGCTGATGAACCGTTATCCGCATCAGCTTTCCGGTGGCCAGCGTCAGCGCGTGGCAATTGTCCGCGCACTCCTGCTCAAACCGAAACTGCTGCTGCTTGATGAACCGACGTCTGCCCTCGATATGTCTGTACAGGCGGAAATTCTCAATTTACTCAACGACCTGAAAGCCAGCAGCGACCTGACCATGATTCTGGTCAGCCACGATGCGGATGTGATTGACCATATGTGTGATCGTGCGGTGCATATGGCGAAGGGTTACGTCTTGACGTAGTCCTTCCCCTTCGCGGGGGAGGGAGCTGGAAAATGCTTAATCTAATTTATTAAATAACAAAGCTTTATTTCATTGTTCGGGCCTTGCCGCTGCACCTCTACACTCGGAAAAACTGTCTTTTCACCTGTGGAGAACGACCTCAATGAAAGTACGTGTTCCTTCCCTGTTATTTCTGCTCATGATGGCGGCAACCCGTGTGGATGCGGCGACACCTGCGGATACGCTGGTGGTAGCCGGTTCGCTCGAAGGTATTATCAGCCTGGATCCGGCGGAGAGTTTTGAAACCGTCAGTTCCGGCAATCTGGTTAACCTGTATCAGCAGCTGGTGGTTTCAAACCGTCAGCATCCCGATCAACTCGACCCGGACGCCGCCGCCAGCTGGCAGCCAGGGCCTGACGCGCACAGCCTGATTTTCACCCTTAAGCCGGGGCAGAAGTTTGCCAGCGGCAATCCGCTGACCGCTGACGACGTGATTTATTCCTTTAGTCGCGTGGTCAAACTCAATAAAAGCCCGTCGTTTATTCTCGGCGAACTGGGCTGGACACCAGAAAATGTCGACGGCAATCTGAAAAAACTGTCGGACGATAAAGTGCAACTGAGCTGGCCTGCGGATATCGGCAGTGGTCTGGTGCTGAGCATTTTATCCGCGCCGGTGGCAGGCATTGTTGACAGCAAGCTGTTGAAAGAACATGTCGATCAGAACGATTTCGGCAACAGCTGGCTGCGTTCACGTTCAGCAGGCAGCGGTGCCTTTGAAGTGCGTAACTATGTGCCTCACGAAGCGCTAATCTTCAAACGTAACCCGAATGCCAAACCGCTGGCGAAGCTGGAAAACGTCCTCTTTAAAAATGTCGGTGATCCTTCTACCCGCCGTCTGCTGGTACTTAATGGTGATGCTGACGTGGCATACGATTTAGGCGCGGATCAGTTCAGCTCGCTGCAAAAAGAAAAGGGTGTACATGTCGCCCAGTTCCCGGCGGCGAAAGTGTTCTATCTGGCGTTTAACGTCGGCGATACCACCCAACCGGCGCTGGCGAATCCCGCACTCTGGGAGGCTGCCCGCTGGCTGGTAGATTACCAGGGTATTTCAACCGATCTGCTCAAAGGCCAGTACGGCATTCATCAGACTTTCCTGCCGGACGGTTTAGCCGGTGCCATTGACGATCAGCCGTTCAAATACGACGTCGCGAAAGCCAAAGCCATTCTCATCAAAGGCGGCATTGCACCGGGGACTAAAATCGATTTAATCGTGATTAACCAGCCACCTTATTCCGATATCGCGCAGGCGTTGCAGGCCAGCTTTGCCAAAGCCGATATCAATTTAGTGGTGCATCCGTTGGTGGAAAGCGATGTGCTGACCCGCATGCGCGCGCATAAATTCCAGTCGATCTTCACTTACTGGGGTGCGGATTACCTCGACCCGAACACCAACGCCAGTACCTTTGCCTATAACGTGCCGAACGGGCCGAAAACACTGGCACAGCGTATTCAGTGGGTGATCCCGGAAATCAGCAAACAAACCCGCGCAGCGGCGGCGGAATCTGACCCGACCAAACGCAAGGCGCTGTATGCAGATTTGCAGCGTGAATTGCAGAAAAACTCACCCTTTGTGGTGGCGTTGCAAAGCAAGTTGCTGGTGGCCATCCGCGATAACGTGAAAGGTGCGAGCCAGAATGTGGCGGGGAGCCAGTTGTATCTGGATACGGTGAGTAAGGAATAAGAGGGGTTTCATCGTCCCTTATTCTCAAGTCATGACCCCGGGCCACAGGTCTCGGGGTCGCTCCTGTCAGCAGGTTCCTGAACGCGCCATTGAGGCTTGTCTGCTGCGGAGTTTTCATGACTTTTTCATAAAATCTTTCAGATGGGCGACTTTGTTAATGTCATCCATCAGGCGCGGGTTATTGCGCACTTCCCAAATATCGACATTGGTTTGCAGGTTTAACCAAAACTCGACAGAGGTCTCAAATGTCTTTGCCAGCCGGAAGGCAATATCAACGGTCAGTTTGCGGTTGTTATTCACCAGCGCGCTGATGGTATTGCGGTGAACATTCAGCATGTCGGCGAGATCGTTGATCCGCAGGCCTGCAGGCTCGAGAAATTCGTAAAGTAAAATATCACCAACGGTAGCGGGTTTACGTGTGGTCACAGCCATACGATGTTGTTCCTTCTGGTATGTCTTCATTAACATCAAAGCGAATATGCTCATAATTACCGGTAACTCCTGTAACCGTGGGGATCTAAATACAGGCCATGTGCTTTTCCTTCCCGCCAGTAAAAAATCAGACGGTACTGCTCATTCACCCTGATCGATGAAAATCCCTTTAACGGGGGGGCCAGATCTTCATAGCGATTGCCCGGGGGCCAGAGTAAATCGCGATAATCCATTGCGGCATTGATCATATCCAGCTTCCTTTCCAGAGCAGTTGCCAGCGTCCAGGGTATTTTGCGATGGGGAGTGGCGAAGTGGAAAAAGTCTTCCAGCCATTGATCGCGGAAACTGCTTATCCTGAGCATATCGTTCATGAGATGAACCCATCCTGATTTTTAAGGTGGGGCACCGAAGCCTTGTTGCACTGTGCTTCGGTGCATAAATTAACAGAGTCTTTTGCCGTTGTATAGGGATTGTTCTCCCGGGAACGAACGTGACTTTAATGCTTCATGCATTTAGCGAAAGCGGTTGTTTAGGATTTTGCAGGATGTTTTCCAGAGAATTTGCATCGTCCGACAGAGGGGACGGCATAAGTGCGGCAAAGCGCGCAGAATGTTTACGCTGCATTGGCGGCGTAGTGACCGCACTTTATCAGCGTGGCGGCGGAACAGGCGGGGGACAACAATTTTCGATTTTAAGCCACGCCCCGGGTTGCGTCGGGCTGATGAGCATGATAATGATTTCCATCGGTATTCTGCCTGTCACTGTTTTCGACCACTGAGATCTTATGAGCCTGAAAGCTTTCAACCCTGACGTCCTGCAAAAGAGTGATCTGATTAACCTGCTGATCGCCATTCCCGCCGGGATTATTGCCGCGCTGGTGACAATCGCTTTTCGCGGGGCGATTTCGGGCATTAACGGCCTGATGTTCACCGATGGCAGCGACATCACCAAAGCTTTCAATGAATATCCCAAAATTGTCTGGCCGCTGATCACCACAGCCGGCGGCGTCATTGCCGGTTTTATCCTGATCCTGGCGCTGCGCTACGAAAACAAGCACGGCAAAATGCCTGATTATCTGGATGTTATCGATCAGCGTCTGCCGGGCATTCCGGTGGTCAGTACCGTGCTGCGCGGGCTGTCGTCGCTAGCCAGTATTGCCAGCGGTGGTTCAATCGGTCGCGAAGGGGCAATGGTGCAGTTATCCGCGCTGAGCGGCAGTCTGCTCGGGCATTTTTCGCGTTTCAAAGGTGTACATCAGTCAGATATTATCGCCATGGCCGCCGCGGGCGGACTGGCGGCGGTGTATCACGCCCCGTTTGCCGGCGCGCTGTTTGTGGCGGAAATCGCCTTTGGTGTGACCGCAGTTCAGCGACTGATCCCGTTGTTTATCTCGGCGTCGGTCGCGGTGCTTACTGTCCGTTCTCTGACCGATTACGCGCCACTGTATCTGTATTCTTCCGCCTCTTTCAGCCCGTCTTTCGGCGCGATTTTCACCGTGCTGATTATCGGCATGGCGACGGGGATTCTCGGGCCGCTATTCATCTCATCAATCGATAAAGTCCGTCAGTGGATGAAACCCATCTCGCATCCCGCGCTGCGCCTGGGGCTCGGCGGGCTGGGCGTCGGGTTGATCGCGATGATGTCGCCGCTGGTGCTGGGTAACGGTTTTGAGGTGATTGATTTAATCCTCAATAACGGCGATTTGCAGACGTCGTTACTGGTGCTGCTGATCCTGAAAATTGTCGCCACAGCGATCACCATCGGGTCCGGTGCGGTCGGCGGGTTGTTTACGCCGTCGTTACTGATTGGTGCGGCAGGCGGGGCGCTGGTGTGTACTTTCCTGCAATGGCTGGGGTTCGATCCCGGTCCGGTCGGTTTATATGCCGCGATCGGCATGAGCGCATTGCTGGCGGCGACCAGTCATGCGCCGCTGATGTCGATCATGATGGCGTTTGAAATGACCCTCAACAGTTCGCTGCTGTTCCCGCTGATGCTGGCGACGGCGATTTCTTATGTCGTGGCCTCACGCCTGAAAGTCGGTGGCACGTATCCGGTGCTGACACGTCATAACGCGCGGTTTGCGGCGAAAAATGCCTTTGAATACAGTACGGTGGCGTCACTGATTTCGCCATGTTCGAAAATGTATGTTGATGCCTCGCTGTCTGAAGTGGTCAGCGAAGGGCTGAAACAGCGCACGCGATATGTGTACGTGGTGGACAGGGAGGAGCGTTTTCTCGGCGTAGTGCCGACCAATGTGGTGGCAGCAGGGCTTATCGATGGCAGCGTGAAATCCGGCAGCCCGATTGGCCCGTTTATCGAGCAGGAATTCACGACGATTTTCCAGCAGGCCAGTTACGAACAGGCGTGGGCGATGTTCAGCAATTCGCCGCTTGAACGTTTACCGGTGCTGGAAAACGCTGAATCCCGCCGTCTGCTGGGGGTGATCACCAAAGCCTCGCTGCTGAATAAAGCCAAAGATTTCCTGTAGTTGTTGTGCGGTTCGCGGCCATCAGCCGTCGTCGCGATGCCTTAATGCATACCAGCCCGCCAGCAGGGTAAACACGCCGACAATCATCACCAGCAAAATAAAACCGTGATGATTGCTGGCAAGCGGAATGCCCCCGACGTTCATGCCAAAGAAACCGGCCACAATATTGATCGGCAGCGCCAGCACGGTGATCACGGTCAGTACATACAGCGTGCGGTTGCTTTGCTCCATCTGGCGTGAAGTGATTTCTTCCTGCAATAACCGGATGCGTTCGGTCAGCGCGATAAGGTCATTGAGCACCACAGAAAATTCCTCGGCAAACTGCCGTAAATCCTGGACCACAGCGGGAGCTATCCAGGTAGGAGGGCGGTTCAGCAGGCGGAAAAGCGCAGTCGGTTCCGGTGCCAGTAAACGCTGAAACCGCAGCAGCATCCGGCGCAGACGCCCCAGATCGGCGCGGTTCTTTTTCACGTGATGGCTCAGGAGTCGCTCTTCGATGGTGTCCACGTACTGATTGGCCCGACGCACAATGTGTTCCAGTAAATCTTCCTGTTCTTCTAAAAGATGCACCAGCAGCGCGGTGGGCGTGCTGATGTTCAGGTGCTCCAGTCGTTTGAATAATTGCTCGATCAGCCTGACCGGTTTATGGCGTGCCGTGACCACCAGTTGCTGATGGCAACTGAGCCACAGCGTCGAAGCTTCATCACTGGTTTCATCCGGGCGAAAAATCACATCGTTGAGCACCGCCAGCAGCGTGTCATCGAGCCGTTCAATGCGCGTGCTGCGCGAGCCTTCGCGGATTTCCTCGAAAAACACCTCACCGACGCCAAAATGCTTTTTCAGCCATTTTTCTGACATGGCATGATTGAGATTGACGTGGATCCAGACGAATCCTTTGTCGTGGCAAATCTGCTGCCAGGCTTCCTGAACCTGTTGTGAAGAAACACGTTCGGCAGGGCGGTTTGGACGAAAAACGAAGCCGTAAATCATTCCGGTGACTTCATCGTTGAAATTGAGTACGGCGGGTTTTTCTGTCGGCATGTCGGATTTCTGGTGACCAAAGCAGGTGGCACCATTACGCCAGACATCGGCGTAAATACAATAACCTCCCGTCTAATTTCACAATACTGTCACATTCAAACAGCCTTACCCCCAATTTTCCGTCAGATGACGTCACTCCCGCCTTTTTGCTTTCTTTCCGAAATTATGACCAATAAATCATAAAGTTAACCCCGTTTAAATTTGTACCTCTTTGGGAGTATCTGGCGTTATGTAAATAAATACATGACGCGAAGGCGTTGATCGCAATCAAGTAGACGGCTCCCGCGCGTGCATACCCTGAGCCCATATTGAGCAATGTAGTTGTATTCCCCGCCATTCACATAATGACAAAGCGCAAATAAGCCTTTGCACAGGAGAGTTCCGGATGAGCAAGTTTCTTGACCGGTTTCGCTATTTCAAACAGCTAGCTGAACCTTTTGCTGACGGCCACGGCCAGACGCTGAATACCAATCGCGACTGGGAAGACGGTTACCGCAGCCGCTGGCAGCATGACAAAGTGGTCCGTTCCACGCATGGTGTGAACTGCACCGGTTCATGTAGCTGGAAGATTTACGTCAAAAATGGTCTGGTGACCTGGGAAACTCAGCAAACTGATTATCCGCGCACCCGTCCGGACTTGCCAAACCACGAGCCGCGCGGCTGTCCGCGTGGTGCCAGTTATTCCTGGTATCTCTACAGTGCTAACCGCCTGAAATATCCGCTGATGCGCAAAAAGCTGATCCAGTTATGGCGCGAGGCCAAACTGAATTACAGCGATCCGGTCGATGCCTGGGGCTCGATTGTGAATCAACCGGAAAAAGCCAAAGAATACAAAGCGGCACGTGGTCGCGGTGGTTTTGTGCGTTCAAGCTGGCAGGAAGTGAATGAGCTGATCGCCGCTTCCAACGTGTATACCGCCAAAACCTTCGGCCCGGACCGTATTATCGGTTTCTCGCCAATTCCGGCGATGTCGATGGTGTCTTACGCTTCCGGCGCGCGTTATCTTTCTTTGATCGGCGGCGTTTGTCTGAGTTTCTACGACTGGTATTGCGATTTGCCACCGGCTTCTCCGCAGACGTGGGGCGAGCAGACGGATGTCCCTGAATCCGCTGACTGGTACAACTCTTCGTATATTATCGCCTGGGGCTCCAACGTTCCGCAGACCCGTACGCCGGATGCCCACTTCTTTACCGAAGTGCGTTACAAAGGCACCAAAACCGTCGCGATTACGCCGGATTACGCTGAAATCGCCAAGATTTGTGACCAGTGGCTGGCACCGAAACAAGGTACCGACAGCGCGCTGGCGCTGGCAATGGGCCATGTGATCCTCAAATCCTTCCACATCGACAATCCAAGTCAGTATTTCACTGACTACGTGCGCCGCTACACCGATATGCCGATGCTGGTGATGCTTGAACCGCGTGAAGACGGTTCTTATGCGGCAGGCCGTATGTTGCGTGCCTCTGATCTGGTGGACAATTTGGGTCAGGAAAATAACCCGCAGTGGAAAACCATCGCCTTCGACGAAAACACCGGCGAACTGGTCTCGCCGTTGGGTTCGATCGGTTACCGCTGGGGTGAAAAAGGCAAGTGGAATCTGGAATCCCGCGAGGGGCAGGACGGTAAAGACGTCAGCCTGAAGCTGAGCCTGCTTGATGATCATGATGACGTCGTGAATGTTGGCTATCCGTATTTTGGCGGCGCGGTCAGTGAGCATTTCAACAGCGTGGCGCTGGATGAAATTCTGATGCACAAATTGCCGGTCAAACGCCTGCAACTGGCAGATGGCAGTACCGGTCTGGTGGCCAGTGTTTACGACCTGACACTGGCGAACTACGGCATTGAACGCGGTCTGAATGACGAAAACTGCGCGCAAGGCTATGACGAAATCAAAGCCTACACACCAGCCTGGGCAGAAAAAATCACGGGTGTTTCTCAGCAGAACATCGAGCGCATCGCGCACGAATTTGCCGATAACGCCAACAAAACCCATGGCCGTTCGATGATTATCGTCGGTGCCGGGATGAACCACTGGTATCACCTCGACATGAACTACCGCGGCCTGATCAACATGCTGATCTTCTGCGGTTGCGTCGGTCAGAGTGGTGGCGGCTGGGCACACTATGTCGGGCAGGAAAAACTGCGTCCGCAAACCGGCTGGCAGCCGCTGGCGTTTGGTCTGGACTGGCAGCGTCCGCCGCGCCAGATGAACAGCACCTCGTTCTTCTACAACCATTCCAGCCAGTGGCGTTACGAAACCGTCGCGCCGCAGGAGTTGTTGTCGCCGCTGGCGGATAAATCCAAATTCACCGGCAGCATGATCGACTACAACGTGCGCGCCGAGCGTATGGGCTGGCTGCCGTCTGCGCCGCAGCTCAACGTTAACCCGCTGCACATTGCACAACAGGCAAAGGCCGCCGGTTTATCGCCAGCAGATTTTACCGTGGCAGCCCTGAAAGACGGCAGCGTGCGTTTCGCGGCTGAACAGCCGGACAATCCGCAAAACTTCCCGCGCAACCTGTTCGTCTGGCGCTCCAACCTGCTGGGCTCTTCCGGTAAAGGCCACGAGTACATGCTGAAGTATCTGCTGGGCACCGAACACGGTATTCAGGGTGATGATTTAGGCATTCAGGGCGGCGTGATGCCGGAAGAAGTCGAATGGCAGGCGCAGGGCGGCGAAGGCAAACTGGATCTGGTGGTGACGCTTGATTTCCGTATGTCCAGCACCTGTCTGTATTCCGACATCGTGCTGCCAACCGCCACCTGGTACGAAAAAGACGACATGAATACCTCGGATATGCATCCGTTTATTCATCCGCTGTCCGCGGCTGTTGATCCGGCCTGGGATTCAAAAAGTGACTGGGAAATCTACAAAGGTATCGCCAAAGAATTCTCCCGCGTATGCGTCGGCCATCTGGGTGTCGAAACCGATATGGTGACGTTGCCTATCCAGCACGATTCCGCCGCTGAACTGGCGCAGCCGTTTGGTGTGGAAGACTGGAAAAAAGGCGAATGTGAGCTGATCCCGGGGCGCACCGCCCCGCATCTGATGGCCGTTGAACGCGATTATCCGAACACTTATGAGCGTTTCACTTCCGTCGGTCCGTTGCTGGAAAAACTCGGTAACGGCGGTAAAGGCATTAGCTGGAATACCGACAGCGAAGTCGATTTGCTGAAAAAACTGAACTACACCAAAGCGGATGGCGCGGCGAAAGGCCAGCCGATGATCAACACCGCGATTGATGCAGCCGAAGTCATCCTGACGCTGGCACCGGAAACCAACGGTCAGGTGGCGGTGAAAGCCTGGGCAGCGCTGAGCCAGAATACCGGCCGCGACCACACGCATCTGGCGCTGAATAAAGAAGACGAGAAAATCCGCTTCCGCGATATTCAGGCGCAGCCGCGCAAAATTATCTCCAGCCCGACGTGGTCTGGTCTGGAAGATGAACACGTTTCTTACAACGCCTGTTACACCAACGTGCACGAGTTGATTCCATGGCGCACGCTGTCCGGCCGTCAGCAGATTTATCAGGATCACGCGTGGATGCGCGCCTTCGGTGAAAGCCTGCTGGTGTACCGTCCGCCAATCGACACCCGCGCGGCGCAACCGTTGCTGAATGCGAAGCCGAATGGTAATCCGGAAATGGCACTGAACTTCCTGACGCCGCACCAGAAATGGGGTATTCACTCCACCTACAGCGACAACCTGCTGATGCTGACCTTAGGTCGCGGCGGTCCGATTGTCTGGCTGAGTGAAGACGATGCGAAACAGTTAGGTATCGAGGACAACGACTGGATCGAAGCGTTTAACGCCAACGGCTCACTGAGCGCCCGTGCGGTGGTCAGCCAGCGTGTACCAGCGGGGATGACCATGATGTATCACGCACAGGAACGCATCGTGAATATTCCGGGATCCGAAATCAGCCAGCAGCGCGGTGGTATTCACAATTCCGTCACCCGCGTTTGCCCGAAACCGACCCATATGATCGGCGGTTATGCGCAACTGGCCTACGGCTTCAACTACTACGGCACGGTCGGTTCTAACCGCGATGAATTTGTGATTGTGCGCAAAATGAACCGCATCGACTGGTTAGACGATGAAGGCAATGACTACGTGCAGGACGCCGTGCAACAGGAGAAAGCCAAATGAAAATTCGTTCACAAGTCGGCATGGTGCTGAATCTCGACAAATGCATTGGCTGCCACACCTGTTCCGTAACCTGTAAAAACGTCTGGACCAGCCGCGAAGGGATGGAATACGCGTGGTTCAATAACGTGGAAACCAAACCGGGTCTGGGTTATCCGCACGACTGGGAAAACCAGGAAAAATGGAAGGGCGGCTGGATCCGCAAAATCAACGGCAAACTGCAGCCGCGCATGGGCAATAAAGCCAACCTGTTGCATAAAATCTTTGCCAACCCGCATATGCCGGAAATCGATGATTATTACGAGCCGTTTGATTTTGATTATCAGCATCTGCATACCGCGAAAGACGGTAAACATCAGCCGGTGGCGCGTCCGCGCTCGCTGCTGACCGGCAAACGCATGAAGAAAATTACCGGCGGCCCGAACTGGGAAGACGATCTGGGCACTGAGTTCAGCAAACGTTCTGCCGATCAGAACTTCGCCAACATGCAGAAAGAGATGTACGGCGAGTTCGAAAATACCTTTATGGCATACCTGCCACGTCTGTGCGAACACTGTCTGAATCCGGCGTGTGTGGCGACCTGTCCGAGCGGGGCGATCTACAAACGTGGCGAAGACGGCATCGTGCTGATCGACCAGGACAAATGCCGCGGATGGCGCATGTGCCTGACCGGTTGCCCGTACAAAAAAATCTATTTCAACTGGAAAAGCGGCAAGTCAGAAAAATGTATTTTCTGTTATCCGCGCATCGAAGCGGGCCAGCCAACGGTGTGTTCCGAAACCTGCGTCGGCCGCATCCGCTATCTCGGCGTGGTGTTGTATGACGCCGACCGTATCGGCGAAGCCGCGTCGGTTGAAAACGAGAAAGACCTGTACGAAAGCCAGATGAGTATCTTCCTCGATCCGAACGACCCTGAAGTGATGGCGCAGGCCGAAAAAGACGGTATTCCGCTGTCGGTAATGGACGCCGCGCGTCAGTCGCCGGTCTACAAAATGGCGATCGAATGGAAGCTGGCGCTGCCGCTGCATCCTGAATACCGCACGCTGCCGATGGTCTGGTACGTGCCGCCGCTGTCTCCGATTCAGTCTGCCGCCGATGCCGGTGCTTTACCGCACAGCGGCGTGCTGCCGGACGTCGAAAGCCTGCGTATTCCGGTGGAATATCTGGCGAACCTGCTGACCGCAGGGGACACCGCACCGGTGCTGCGCGCCCTGAAACGTATGCTGGCGATGCGTCATTTCAAACGTGCTGAAACGGTTGATGGCGTAACGGACACCAGCGCGCTGGAACAGGTCGGATTGTCTGCGGCACAGGCGGAAGAAATGTACCGCTATCTGGCGATTGCCAACTACGAAGATCGTTTCGTGGTGCCATCCAGCCATCGTGAACAGGCGCGTGAAGCCTTCCCGGAAGCCAAAGGTTGTGGTTTCAGCTTCGGCGACGGCTGCCACGGCAGCGACAGCAAATTCAACCTGTTCAACAGTAAACGCATCGATGCCATCGACATCGGCGCGAAAACCGAAAGGAACCGCTGATGAACAGTTTACGACTGACAGGCTTACTGCTTGATTACCCCTCCGAAGAATTGTGGCAACACCAGCCTGAACTGCTGGAAGCGGTGGCAGAGTCTCCGGAGCTGACTCAGGAGCAGCGCCTTGATCTGGCGCTGTATATCACGGCGTTCTGTAAGCAGGATTTGCTGGATGCACAATCGGCGTATACCGGTTTGTTCGATCGTGGTCGCGCCACCTCGCTGCTGTTGTTTGAACATGTGCACGGCGAATCCCGTGACCGTGGTCAGGCGATGGTCGATCTGATGGGGCAATACCGTGAAGCCGGGCTGGAAATCGACAGCCGCGAGCTGCCGGATTACCTGCCACTGTATCTGGAATATCTGACCACGCGTGATGAAAATCAGGCGCGGGAAGGGCTGCGTGATATCGCACCGATTCTGGCGTTACTCAGCGCCCGCATGCAGGAGCGGGACAGTCATTACGCTGAATTGTTTGATCTGCTGCTGGCGCTGTCTGGCAGTGATATCGCGACCGAAACGGTGCGCGAAGGCATCAGACAGGAAGCCCGTGATGACACACCCGCCGCGCTGGATGCGGTATGGGAAGAGGAGCAAATCAAGTTCCTCGGCGAGCAAAGTTGTGCGTCGGGCGATGAGACTGCGCACCAGAAACGCTTCGCTGGTGCGGTCGCACCACAGTATCTGAACCTTGATGAAATGCCTGCGGGGGAACCACGCAAATGACCGACTTCCTCAACAACTTCTTTTTCAATATCTATCCCTACCTGTGCGGCACGGTATTTCTGGTCGGCAGCTGGTTGCGTTACGACTATGGCCAGTACAGCTGGCGCGCCGGTTCCAGCCAGTTGCTGGAGAAAAAAACGCTGCGTATTGCCTCGCCTTTGTTCCACGTCGGTATTCTCGGCATTTTCGCAGGACATGCCTTCGGTATGCTGACGCCGCACTGGATGTATGAATCCTTTCTGCCGGTGCCGGTGAAACAGCAGATGGCAATGTGGGCGGGGGGTGCCTGTGGCCTGATGACCCTGATCGGCGGCGGCATGCTGGTGTGGCGTCGTCTGAGCAACGAGCGCGTGCGGGCGACCTCCAGTTTTGGTGACATCATGATCATCATTCTGCTGGTGGTTCAATGTGCCCTCGGGCTGAGTACCATTCCGTTCTCCGCGCAGCATATGGACGGCAGTGAAATGATGAAACTGGTTGGCTGGGCGCAGTCCGTGGTGACCTTCCGTGGCGGTGCGGCAGCGCATCTGGATGGCGTGGCGTTTATCTTCCGCGTGCATCTGGTGCTGGGGATGACGCTATTCCTGTTGTTCCCGTTCTGCCGCCTGGTGCATATCTGGAGCGCGCCGGTGGAATATCTCACCCGCCGTTATCAGCTGGTGCGTAATCGTCGCTGATTGACCTGCATGATTGTGATCTGGCAATTTTGACATAAAAACGAAGGGCGCTATTATGCGCCCTTATCTTTATTTTATTGCTCAAGGACGCATCTGATGGCCACCCCAAGACAACCTATGACCGTAGCCCGCCGTTTACTTCGCAACAGCCTGATCTTACTGGTTATCGGCATTGTTGCCACTATCCACGGTTTAGTGGTCGGCAGCCCTGAAACTCCGCCAGGAGAAATGGCACCGCAACTGATGCTCGGCATCTGGTTTATCTTTATCGGCTGCGTGATGGCGCTGATCAGCTGGTTAGTTATCCGTAACAAAAAGAAAAAAGGCGAACTCTGATCTTTCGCTCCATACCGCATCAGCGCTCATCAGGGCGCTTTTTTTTATGTCTGGTGTGCCGGAAACCTGCGTTGCATCAACATCTGCTGCTCAGTTTTCACGCAATTTATGCTTTCAGTCGTCTTACAGCTAATAAAAATCCTAATCAACGTTGGCCAGGAAAAATAACATGACCAGAACGGTATACCTTAACGGGGAGTTTGTTGCCGAGCATGACGCGAAGGTGTCGGTATTTGATCGCGGTTTCTTATTTGCTGATGCCGTCTATGAAGTCAGCGCCGTACTGAATGGCCGTCTGCTCGACAACGCGGCACATCTGGCGCGGCTTGCACGTTCCTGTCAGGCGCTGAATCTGCGTCTGCCTTGCGCGCTCAGCGATATTGAGACCCTGCAAAAGCGTCTGATTGCTGAAAACCATCTGGTGGAAGGGGCGGTATATCTGCAAATCAGCCGCGGCAACAGCGGTGACCGTGATTTTGATTTCCCCGGCGAAAGCGTAACGCCAACTTTTCTGATGTTTACCCAGGCGCGGCCGTTGATAGATCACCCCAAATCGAAAAGCGGTATTCGCATGGTCTCCGTTGAGGATATCCGCTGGCAGCGTCGTGACATCAAAACCGTGGGTCTGCTGGCTCCGTGTCTGGCGAAAGAGTATGCCCATCAGCATAATGCCGATGACGCCTTACTGATCGAAAACGGCCTGATCACCGAAGCCAGTTCCAGCAATGCCTGGATCGTAGATGCTGATGGCACGCTGATCACCCGCCCGCTGAGCACGCACATTCTGCATGGCATCACCCGTCAGGCGCTGCTGGAACTGGCGAAGCAGTACGGTATCCGTTTCGAGGAACGTCCGTTCACGCTCGATGAAGCACATAACGCCCGCGAGATCTTTATCAGCTCGGCAACGACCTTTATCTGGCCGGTGATCGCGCTGGACGGTAAGCCGGTCGGGGACGGAAAACCAGGTGCCATCGCCGCAAAATTGCGGGCGATTTATGTGCAAATGGCGGTGGAAGCGACGAGCCGGTAATTAACGTCAACGGAAGACGGCTCCTCCCCCTGCGAAGGAGGAGGATGGGAGGGAGTATGACGGTTGTCGCTGTGTACAGACGCGAACGTTTTTAACCTGGAAATAATCCCTCATCGCTTATTTATTTTAATGATAAAAATGACGCCATCATTTATTGAAAATGATTTACCGGTTGATTGCGCCGTTTCTCTCTTGTGACTAATTTTTTGAAGGCAGGGGCAATGGAATAATGCCCACCTTCGGAATTCATCACAGGAGAGGCATTTTGAAATCAATCATTAAATTCAGCGTCGCGATGTTTATTGTCGTGATGACAATGACCGCGTGTTCCACACATCAGTACGACCTGACGTTAGATAATCAAATTACCGAATTCGAAATTAAAGCTGACCGGCAATTTGTGACCTGGACTGCGCAGGCAATGGCTGACAATACGCAACCCGCCGTGCCGGTGGTTGCCTGCCAGGCTGCGCCCGTGGCGGCAGGACAAACACTTTCACTGATTTCTCCCCTTTCTGAACCCGACAGTCAGTTCTTCAATTCCGCGGAAACCGATCTGGCGTTGATTGAATCCCGCACCAAAGCCTTAAATAACAATCCTGCGATTGATCAGCAGATATTCGGCCTGAGAAATATCTTCTATCAGATCAAATATAAAAAGCAGCATTGTTCGCAACAGGATTCTCCGGCGTATATCGCTATTCAGCGTAAACAGGTTTCCGTGATTATGCAGTCAATGCTGACGTATGAGCGGGTATTAAAAAATGGCTCAGGCACATCGCAAAAATAATAAAGGTGAACAGGATGAGTGATATTTTTGATTTAAGAGACCGCGCAATCAATGCGGCAAAAGCTTCACTGGGCGCAAACTGGAATACGGTGGCAAGCAGTGCCGTCCCGCAGATTGAAGCCTTACTTCAGCTGACATGGGAGATTGAAAAGGGCAAAGGCAGTTTCCGTTCGGGGGAGTATGAATCTTTGCTGGCGACTCAAAAATCCACTTTCGTGGCAGTGCTGACCACCTATGAAGCGATCAGCGCAGAGATAGCCTGGCAGGCGCTGAATGCGGTCTTTGACGTGATTTTGAGCGGCGTGCGCAACGTCCTGTAAAAACGATCTTGCGGCGGGCGAGTCTAAAATTATCTTTATCGATAACTATTTTCATTTAGACTGACGGACTTGCCCGCCTCCGGGTCGTTTCTATGAGGATGTCTGATGCTCCGCCGTTTCTTCTCTTATTACGCGCCCTATAAAAAACTGTTCTTCCTCGACTTCGGGTGCGCGATCCTCGCCGGATTGCTGGAACTGGGCTTTCCGATGGCGATCAAAACCTTCATCGATAAGTTGCTGCCCGCACACGACTGGGTGCTGATTATCGGCGCGACGGTCGGTCTGTTGCTGATTTATCTGTTCAATACTGCGCTGATGGCGATCGTTAACTACTGGGGACACGCGCTGGGCGTCGGGATTGAAACCGACATGCGTCGCGAAGCGTTCAGCCATCTGCAGAAACTGTCATTCCGTTATTACGACAATACCAAAACCGGTCACATCATTACCCATGTCACCAAGGATCTGGAGGAAGTGGGCGAAGTGGCACACCACGGGCCGGAGGATGTATTTATCGCGGTGATGACCTTTATCGGCGCGTTCATTCTGATGGCGACGGTGCATGTCCAGCTGGCGCTGATGACCATCATTATTGTGCCTGCGATGACCTGGATGGTCAGCCGTTACGGTGCGCAGATGACTGAAACCTGGCGGCGCCTGTTCGGCCAGGTGGGTAATTTCAACGCACGTATAGAAGAAAGCATCGGCGGCATTCGTGTGGTGAAAGCCTTCGCTAACGAAGCGCATGAGCAAAAACTGTTTGCTTCTGACAACGATAATTACCGCACGACGAAACTGAAAGCCTATCAGATCATGACTGCCAGCCTGACGCTGAGCTATCTGAGTACGCGTCTGGTTCAGTTGATCGTGATGGTCGCCGGAACCTGGTACGTGATTAATGGTCAGCTGACTTACGGCGGATTCGTGGGGTTCCTGCTGCTGGTGGAAGTGTTTTTCCGTCCGGTGGCAAAAATCAGTTCGGTACTGGAAAGCTATCCGAAAGGGATTGCTGGTTTCAAACGCTTCACGCAGCTTATTGATACCGCGCCGGATATCACGGACCGGCCGGGCGCTCAGGTGGTCAGCCATCTGCGCGGCGATATTCATTATGACAACGTGGTGTTCGGCTATACGTCAGTCAGCAAGATTCTCAATGGCATCACGCTTTCTATTAATGCCGGAGAAACACTGGCATTCGTCGGGCCTTCCGGTGCGGGAAAAACCACCTTGTGTTCGCTGCTGCCCCGTTTTTATGAGCTGGACAGCGGCAGTATCACCATCGATGGTATTGATATCCGCGACATGACGCAGACCTCGTTGCGTCATAACATCGGCATCGTGCAGCAGGATGTGTTCCTGTTTGGCGGGACGATCCGCGAGAACATTGCGTACGGTAAGCTCGGTGCCAGCGAAGCAGAAATCCGCCTGGCTGCCAGCCGCGCACGCCTTGATGACGTCATTGACGCACTGCCGCTGGGCATGGACACGGTGATTGGCGAGCGGGGCGTGAAGCTTTCCGGCGGGCAGAAGCAACGCCTGTCGATTGCGCGGATTTTCCTGAAAAACCCGCCAATCCTGATCCTCGACGAAGCCACGTCTGCACTGGATACTGCCACCGAGCAGGCTATCCAGCAGTCGCTGGCGGAGCTTTCTGAGGGACGGACCACGCTGGTGATTGCCCATCGTCTGGCGACGATTCAGAACGCTGACCGTATTATCGTGGTCGATAAAGAAGGCATTGTTGAGCAGGGTACGCATGAATCACTGCTGGCTCATCAGGGGCGTTATGCACAACTCCACGCCGCACAGTTCCGTTAATTTTTGTACCCTCTCCTGCAAAGGAGAGGGTTGGAACGGCGAAATAATCGCCACTCAAAAGTAAAGTCTCCCTAAAAATTTCCCTATCCTTCTCAAGTCTGCCCTCTCTTTTAATATTTTCTTTTTAGTAAAAGCCCGTTTTGAATAAAAATGATGCGATTCGGGCAGGTAAAAATATTCACTTTCGTTCAATTCAATCACGCAGGTCATTATTATTTCCTTTAATTTGACTTTATTTTGCTCAATATCTTTAGCGAAAATCCTAATTCGAAAAAAATTGCGTAGTACAAAAATCTTATGGCTGCTTTTTCTATTAATGTGATAATGAACTTACCCTTGTGATAATTACCCTGCTATGCACCATTTAAATGCAACGCGTCTAAATTCCTCCTTAATTCATTAACGATTGTTAACAGATAAAAACCTTTTGATAAAGGTGATCTCGGTTGCAATAACTTTACAATGCGAGACCTGTTTTGCACCAAAAAAATGCACCGCACCGTTATGGTGCAAAACGTTATGCTAAAAGCGCATATAATCAGGGGGTTAGCGGCTTATAACAGAAATATTATGTTACAACTCTTTACGCAAAAAAGACTTAATGAGGCGAACTTTTCCATTTTAACTTTTCGTGCTCAGTGTTAAGGTTCGAATCGTTTTACAGACAGACGTATTTCAAAACATGTACAAATACTCACAGCCCGATATTCCAGATATATAAAAGAAAGCGGGCATGAGAACTCCTTTATAAAAAATCAAGGAAACTTAAATAATGATGAAGCGCAGTGTGTTGGCCTTAGCGGTCTCTTTAATTGCAGTGGGATCTACCGCAAACGCGAGTGAAATCTATAATAAAGACGGTAACAAACTGGACCTGTATGGTCGTGTAACCGCTAAGCATTATTTCTCCGATGATAAAAGTTCTGACGGCGACATGACTTATGCGCGTCTGGGCTTTAAAGGCGAAACTCAAATTAACGACACACTGACCGGTTATGGCCAGTGGGAATATAACATTCAGGCTAACCACGCAGAATCTCAGGGCGACCTGGGCAATAAAACCCGTCTGGGCTTTGCGGGTCTGAAAGTGAAAGATTTCGGTTCTATCGATTTCGGTCGTAACTACGGTGTGGTTTACGACGCACTGGGCTTCACCGATATGCTGCCTGAGTTTGGTGGTGATACTGCTAACAATGACAACTTCATGGTGGGTCGTTCAAGTGGTCTGGCAACTTACCGTAACCAGGACTTCTTCGGTCTGGTTACCGGCCTGAACATCGCCCTGCAATACCAGGGTAAAAACGAAAACGACGGTCGTTCAGCGTCTAAAGGCAACGGCGACGGTTACGGCGCATCCATCGATTATGAAGATATCGCAGGTTCCGGCATCGGTGCAGTTATTGCGGGTTCTTCTTCTGACCGTACTAACGCACAAACCAACGCCACAATCGGTGCTGGCGACAAAGCTTCTGCATGGGCAACTGGCCTGAAATATGACGCTCACCAGATTTATCTGGCAGCGATGTACAACGAAACCCGTAACCAGGCGCCAGTCACCGTGGGCTCCACGAGCGGCTACGCTAACAAAACTCAGGGTTATGAGTTAGTTGCGCAGTATCAGTTCGAAAACGGTCTGCGTCCTTCAATCGGTTACGTGCAGTCTAAAGCGAAAGATGTTGAAGGTGTGGGTGATGCGGACCTGGTTAAATACTTCGAAATCGGTGCGACTTACTACTTCAACAAAAACATGTACACCTATGTTGACTACATGATCAACCAGATCGATGACAACAACAAACTGGGCGTAAGCTCTGACGACATCGTTGCTGTAGCACTGACTTACCGCTTCTAAGTTAGTGAACTAAATTATTACCCCATTCTGTGTCTGAAAAAGGTAATCGCAAAGGCAGAGTTCATTGGCTCTGCCTTTTTTTATACCTGTGATTTCGTGTAATGCCTCCCAGGCCGCCCCCGTTTCTCTTCTCAAATAACCACAATAAATTCATATATCTAACTCTATAGCCTAAGGTTATACCCCAGACCCAAACAAGTATTCGTCAGCCGCTTTCTCGCGTGGAATATTCTCTGCAGTCTGATTAAAACCCCATTCAAAAAAATAGACCCCGGAGAAACTGACATGCAGCAAATTCCAAAGCCGTATCTTTTATTTCTTGGTGATGTGATGGATCCGCTGGCGGCGAAAACAGCGCGCGGTATTCACGTCTGGCGTCCTGAAGCTTGCGTCGGACAAATTCGTCTGGCAACGGATTCTGTGTCCTTAGGGTTGCCGGATCTGGATATCGCCACGGCGAAAGCGCAGGGCGCGAAAACCATGGTGCTGGGCACCGCAAATTCAGGCGGTAAATTACCGGCACACTGGATTGATTCGATCAAAGCGGCCATCAGTGCCGGTCTGAATGTGGCGAACGGTCTGCATCAGGGGCTGAACGACATCCCTGAGCTGGTTGCGCTGGCCGCTGAAAATAATGTGCAACTGTTCGATGTGCGCCACATGCAACCGGCGCTGGATACCGGCACCGGCATGAAACGTAGCGGCAAACGCATTCTGACTGTCGGCACAGATTGCTCGGTCGGCAAAATGTACACCTCGCTGGCGCTTGAAGCGGCCATGCGTGAGCTGGATTTGAACGCTGATTTCCGCGCTACCGGTCAGACCGGCGTACTGGTGGCCGGTGCCGGTATTGCCATTGATGCGGTGATTGCCGACTTCATTTCTGGTGCTGTCGAAGCGCTTTCCCCGGCGAACGATGACGATCACTGGGACATCATTGAAGGTCAGGGCTCGCTGTATCATCCGTCTTTTGCCGGTGTCAGCATGGGATTGATTCATGGCGCGCAGGCACATTTATTAGTGATGTGTCACGAGCTTGGTCGTCCGCACATGCGCCATCTGCCACATCAGTTTATGCCCACGCTGCGCCAGTGTCTCGATACCAATCTGGCGGCAGCCAGCCTGACCAGTCCTGGCGTAAGACTCGCCGGTTTCTCGCTTAACACCTCCTCCGTCAGTGAAGAAGAAGCCAAAATCGCGCTGGCGGAAATCAGCGAAGAATTCGGCGTCCCGGCCACCGATCCGGTGCGTTTCGGTATCAAAAATATCGCGCAATGGATCAAGGAAAACGCCTGATGATCCAGATGACTTTCCAGTCCGTCGAACTGCCGCTGGCAAAACCATTTGCGATTTCCCGTGGTATCCGCACCGCCGTCACGGTGGTACGTGTTTACCTGACGGACGGTGAATTTACCGCCGTCGGGGAGTGCACACCGACGGCACATTATCAGGAATCCCCGCACAGCGTTGGCGAGCAACTGGAACTTATCCGTCCGCAGGTGGAACAGGGACTGAGCCGCGAGGCGCTGCAACAGGCGTTGCCGGTTGGCTCAGCGCGCAATGCCCTCGATTGTGCAATGTGGCGTCTCGATGCGGCAAAACAGGGCAAAGACCTGTGGCAACTGCTTGATATGCCTAAGCCTGTTTCGGTGATTACCGCCGAAACCCTGAGTCTGGATTCGCTGGAAAATATGGCCAATGCCGCCGCCGTGGCAGTTGCCGGTGGCGCGAAGTTGCTGAAAATCAAACTCGACCGCGAGCAGATTATCGAGAAAGTGGCCGCCATCCGCGCCACGGCACCGCAGGCTACGCTGGTGGTGGACGCTAACGAATCCTGGCTGGGTTTGGATCTCGACAGCCTGTTTCAGGCGCTGCATGAATTCAACGTGGCGATGATCGAACAACCCCTTCCTGCCGGTAATGACAAAGATCTGGTGCGTTGTTTGCATCCTGTTCCTGTCTGCGCCGACGAAAGCTGTCATGAGCGTGCGGATATTGCAGGGCTGCGCGACCGTTACGAGATGATCAATATCAAGCTCGACAAATGTGGTGGCCTGACAGAAGCGCTGGCCATGACCGATGTGGCTCGGCAGTTCAATCTGCGCATTATGGTCGGTTGCATGCTGGGCTCATCCATTGCGATGGAGGCGGCGCTGCCGGTAGCGGTGCAGGCGGAACGTGTCGATCTTGATGGCCCGATCTGGCTGGCGCAGGACGCTGAACCGGCATTGCGCTATGAAAACGGTGAAGTCTGGCTTTAACAGTTCAACTTATAAAGGAGGCGTTTATTGATGACAGTGCCCATTTTGCAGATTAACGATTTGTCGGTGACATTTTCCGGCCGGCAAGGCAAAACGCAGGCGCTGAAAGGCGTTTCCTTCTCTATTAATAAAGGTGAAGTGGTGGCGGTGGTGGGCGAAAGCGGATCCGGTAAGTCCGTCACTTCACTGAGTGTCATGGGTTTGCTGCCGGATTCGGCGCACGTCGATGCGGGAAGTATCGAGTTTTTTGGCCGTAACGGCAAACGTCATACCCTGACGTCGCTGTCGGCAGAATCGCGCCGCAAACTGCGCGGGCAGGAAATGTCGATGATTTTTCAGGAGCCGATGACCTCGCTCAATCCGGTGCTGCGTGTAGGCGATCAGCTTACCGAAGGGCTGCTGGATCACGGCATGGCGAATAAAGCCACGGCGCTGAACAAAGCCCGCGAGCTGCTGAAACAGGTTCGTATTCCTGACGTTGAACGTATCCTTAAATGTTACCCGCATGAACTTTCCGGTGGCATGCGTCAGCGCGTGATGATTGCGCAGGCGCTGGCCTGCGATCCGGCGCTGCTGATTGCCGACGAACCCACGACGGCGCTGGATGTCACGGTACAGGCGCGTATCCTGCAAATTCTGCGCGACCTGCAACAGGGCACCGATATGTCGGTTCTGTTTATCACCCATGACATGGGCGTGGTGGCGGAAATTGCCGATCGCGTGGTGGTGATGTATCAGGGCCAGGTGGTGGAGCAGGGCAGTGTGACGGAAATTTTCGCCAACGCACAGCATCCTTATACCCGCGCCTTGCTGGCCGCCGTACCGAAACTGGGCGACATGCAGGGGCTGAAATGGCCGCGCCGCTTCCCGCTGTTAAGAGATAAAACCGGCCAAAATATTTCGCCAGAAAAGCAATCGGTTGCAGGTGATCATCCTCACATTTCAGCGGGTGATGGCGATCAGAAAACCGCCAACTACGATGCGCCGCCGTTGCTCGATGTGCGCGGGTTGCGTGTCTGTTACCCGATCCGCTCCGGCGTGTTGTCACGCGTGACCAAAGAAGTTCACGCCGTGGAACAAATCGACTTCTCTATCTGGCCGGGCGAAACGCTGGCACTGGTAGGCGAGAGCGGTTGCGGCAAATCCACTACCGGTCGCGCGATTTTGCGGCTGGTGGGCAGCGAATCCGAAAGCATTCACCTCGAAGGTAAAGAAATTACCCTGATGCGCGACACCCCGTTTCAGGCGGTGCGCCGTCAGATCCAGATGGTGTTTCAGGATCCCTACGCCTCGCTCAATCCGCGTCTGACCGTCGGGTTTTCCATTGCCGAACCTTTATTACTGCATGGCCTGAAAAAGTCTCTGGCTGATGCCACGCCGGTGGTCAATCAGCTGCTGAAAAGTGTCGGACTTGAACCTTTCCATGCGCGGCGCTATCCGCACGAATTCTCCGGCGGGCAACGTCAGCGTATTGCCATCGCGCGCGCCATGGCATTGCAGCCACAGGTGATTATTGCCGATGAGGCCGTGTCGGCGCTGGATGTATCGATTCAGGCGCAGGTGGTCAATCTGATGATGGATCTTCAGCGTGATACCGGCGTTGCCTGGCTGTTTATTTCGCATGACATGGCGGTGGTGGAGCGGATCGCCAACCGGGTGGCGGTGATGTACAGCGGACAGATTGTCGAGATTGGCCCGCGTGATGCCGTGTTTAGTAATCCTAAACACCCATATACCCAACGCCTGCTCAGTTCGGTACCGGTGGCGGATCCGACGCAACGTGTTTTACGCAATTTTGATGATGTGGAAGTGAAATCGCCGGTGCATCCGGCGGGTGTACAGATAGAAAAACTCAAATATTCCCGCGTCAGTGAACATCACTGGGTTGCACAGGGATAACTCAACATTCTTTTTTGGGACACACAGGAGAACACCATGCATTCGACCTTAGTGCGTAAAAGCCTGCTTGCCGCCGGACTGGCGCTTTGTTTTGCGGCGTCGGCTCAGGCCAAAGATCTGCGTATTTCCATGTATGCCGACGTGACCGGTTTTGACCCGCACGACACCACAGATACGCTGAGCTATTCCATTCAGAGCGGTATTTTTGAACGCCTGTTCCAGTTCGACAGCAAAATGGCCGTTGTGCCGGTGCTGGCGACGGATTACACCAGTAACAGCGATGCGACCGAATTCACCGTTAATCTTCGCCACGATGTGACTTTCCAGGACGGCACGCCGTTCAATGCTGATGCGGTAAAAGCCAACCTGGATCGGCTGGCCAATCCGGCCAATCATCTGAAACGTAACTCGCTGTTCAGCATGATCAAATCCGTTGATGTGGTCAGTCCGTATCAGGTAAAAATCACCCTCAACAAACCGTTTGGCGCGATGATCAACACCCTGGCGCACCCGTCGGCGGTGATGCACAGCCCGGCTTCGTTAAAGCAATACCCGAACGAACAGGATCTGAGTGTGCATCCGGTCGGCACCGGTCCGTTTAAGTTTGTGGAATGGCAGCAGGGTAAAGACGTCAAACTGGTGAAATACGACAACTACTGGCAGAAAGGCTGGCCGAAAGTAGATTCCGTCACGCTGTATCCGACGCCGGAAGATTCCACGCAGGTGGCGAAACTGAAATCCGGCGGCGTGGACGCGGTGTATCCGTTGCCGTCCGATCTGGTGGATACCGTGAAGAGCGATCCGAAGCTGGATATTGCGCAGGATCCGGGCATCTATCTGTATTACATCGCCTTCAATACGCAGAAAAAAGAGTTCTCTGACGTGCGTGTCCGTCAGGCGATTAACTACGCTATCGACCGTAATCTGTGGCTGAAAGTCGGTTTCGCCGGTCTGGGTTCGCCGTCCACCTCGCCGCTGCCGAAAAACGTTCAGTTCTATCAGAAACAAACCACGCCGGATTACAGCTATAACATCGCTAAAGCCAAAGCGCTGATGAAAGAAGCCGGTTACGAGAAGGGCTTCGACGTTGAAATGTGGAGCTCGAACAAAACCGACCGTATCCGCAGTGCGCAGTTCCTGAAACAACAACTTTCACTGATCGGCGTGCGCGTGAAACTGGTGCCGATGGATTCCGGTTCGCTTAACCAGCGTCTGTGGAGCACACCGAAACCGGCGGATGCCAAAGTGGAAATGTACTACGGCGCATGGTCGGCCTCTACCGGCGATGCAGACTGGGCGTTGCGTCCGCTGTTTGCCACCGAATCCTGGATCCCTTCTGCCTATAACGTCTCTTATTACAGCAACAAGCAGGTTGATGCGGCGATCACCGCCGGTCTGCAAACGGCTGATGTGGAAAAACGTAAAGCCGCCTATGCCGATGCGCAAAAACTGCTGTGGGCAGATGCGCCGGTGGCTTATCTCGGCGTGCCGGACAACCTGGTCGGTAAGAGCAAAGACCTTTCCGGCGTCTACATGCTGGCCGACGGCTCACTGATTTTTAATCAGGCACAGTTTAAGTAATTTTTTTTGCTCCTCCCCCTGCGAAGGGGGAGGCTGGGAGGGGGTTTAGCAGGCAACTTCAGATTCAGAGTTGCCATTAATACCCCACCCCAACCCTCCCCTTCGCAGGGGAGGGAGTTTACGGAATTCAGGGAATCACTTTTATGCTGACCTATTTTATCCGCCGGATACTGGAAATGATCCCCGTTTTACTGGTGGTGTCATTACTGGTTTTCGGCTTTATCAAGCTGCTGCCGGGTGACCCTGCGCGTATTTACGCCGGTCAGGATGCGCCGGTTGAGGCGGTTGAGTCAGCACGGCAACTGCTTGGTCTGAATGATCCGCTGCCTGCGCAATACTGGCACTGGCTGGACGGCATGATTCACGGCGATCTGGGCACCACTTACCGCACGCGTCAGCCGGTGTTAAGTGTGATTGAAAGCGGGTTTATGCCGACATTGCTGCTGGCGCTGGCGGGCTTTGCCTGGTCAGTGGTGCTGGGGCTGGTGATTGGCGTGGTGTCTGCGCTCAAACGTGGAAAATGGCAGGACTGGACGCTGATGAGCATGGCGGTCGGCGGCATTTCCATGCCGCCATTCTGGCTCGGATTGTTGCTTATCCAGTTTGTCGCCATGCCGTTCGGGATATTTGCCGTCAGCGGATTTAATCAGCCCGCTGACATTATCTTACCGGCAATCACCCTGGGTTCCTCGGTGGCGGCAGTCATGGCGCGTTTCACCCGCTCAGCATTTCTCGACGTGGCGCAGGAAGATTATGTGCGCACCGCCAACGCCAAAGGATTACGCGCGCGTCTGGTGACGTGGAAACACATCATGCGTAATGCGCTGATCCCGATTATCACCATGCTTGGCCTGCAATTTGGCTTCCTGCTCGGTGGCTCGATCATTGTCGAAAGCGTGTTCAGCTGGCCGGGGCTGGGCTGGTTACTGATCGAATCCATCAAAACGCAGGATCAGCCGGTGATTCAGGCACTGGTCATGCTGTTCGTGTTTGAATTTATTCTGATAAACCTGCTGGTTGATCTGCTGTACGCGGTGGTCAATCCTGCTATCCGTCTGCGTTAGGAGCTGCTCATGACCGATCCTGTCTCTCCTCCGGGAGAAATCCAACCGGCTGCGGTAGCCTCGCAAAACGATGATATCCGCTCGCCGTGGTACGACTTTTTTCACACCTTTATCCGTCATCCGATGGCACTGGTCTCCGGCGGATTTATCCTGCTGCTGGTGCTTGTTGCGGTGTTCGCGCCGTGGCTGGCACCTTTTGACCCGATGACACCAGACTGGATGGCACTCGGTGTCGGTCCGACGCCGGAACACTGGTTCGGCACCGACGACTTAGGTCGCGATGTCCTCAGCCGCATCATTTATGGTGCGCGTATCTCCCTTTATGTCGGTATTTTTTCGGTCACGCTCGGCATGATTGCCGGTGTGTTACTCGGGCTGCTGGCCGGATATTACGGCCGCTGGCTGGATATGCTGATCATGCGCGGTTCCGACGTTTTATTCGCTTTTCCGGGCATGTTGCTGGCCATTGCAGTCGTGGCTATTCTCGGTCCGGGGCTGAACAACGTGATCATCGCGGTCGCGGTATTCAGCGTGCCGGTGTTTGCCCGCATCGTGCGCGCTGCTACGTTATCGATTAAACAAAGCGCCTATGTCGAAGCAGTTCGCTGCGTCGGCGCGCCGGACAGGGTGGTGATTTTGCGTCATATCCTGCCGGGCACGCTCTCAAACGTCATCGTCTATTTCACCATGCGTATTGGCACCAGTATCCTGACCGCAGCCAGCCTGAGTTTTATCGGTCTGGGGCCGGAACCGGATGTGCCGGAGTGGGGCAATATTCTGGCGATGAGCCGTAATATGATGATGGCGGGCAAATGGAACGTCAGCGTGTTCCCGGGGCTGGCGATATTCCTCACGGTTCTGGCATTTAATCTGCTCGGCGACGCGCTGCGTGACACGCTGGATCCTAAACTGAAAAAGTAATAGTCACCGAACAGCTGAAACGGAAAACTGATGCATCCGCAACAACATGAAGATGAATTTCAGCAGCAGGCGTTGTCCGCCTTGCTGCAACGCTGGCGCAGGTCGCGCCAGATTTTCCGCCCGCGCTTCCCGTGCGGTGCCACCAATTCACTGACTGATGTGACCGGCGTGACTGTCGGACACAGCACGCTGGCCGCCGGAGATGTGCAGACCGGCGTCACCGCCATCGTGCCGCCGGGCGATAATCTGTATGAAAAGCCGTTGCCCTGTGGCGTGGCGGTGTTAAACGGTTTCGGCAAACCGATGGGGCTGATTCAGGTGATGGAGTTGGGCGAGCTGCAAACGCCGGTACTGCTCAGCAATACCTTCGCCACCGGCACGTTATTTAATGCGCTGGTGAAACGCAGCTGTCAGCAATTTCCGCAGATTGGCCGTCCTGATGCCACCATCAATCCGGTTATCCTCGAGTGCAATGATTTCTATCTTAATGATATTCAGGCGATGGCGGTGAGTGAAGACGACGCGCTGACCGCACTCGACAGCGCGACAAAAACCTTCGCCCGTGGCAGCGTGGGTGCCGGACGTGGCATGAGCAGCTTTGGCTTAAAAGGCGGCATCGGCACCGCCTCGCGCTGGTGCGAAACGCTAAACGCGACATTAGGCGTACTGGTGCTGGCGAACTTCGGCAAACTCTCTGACCTGACGCTTGACGGCGTGCGTGCCGGCGAAGCCATCGCCCAAATCCTTCCGCAACTGACGCCGCAGGTGGACGCCGGTTCGGTGATTATTGTGATGGCCTGCGATTGCTATCTCGACAGCCGTCAGCTCGGACGTATCGCCAAACGCGCCGGTGCCGGGTTAGGGCGTCTGGGCAGTTACTGGGGACATGGCTCAGGGGATATCGCGCTGGCATTTTCCACGAAACGTGACGGTGTCACATTACCGGATGCCGAACTTGAGCCTTTACTGGCACTGGCGGCAGACGCCACAGAACACGCTATTATTGATGCCTTACTGAGTGCTGAAACCGTTTGCGGATTCGACGGACATTACCGGCTGGGGTTGAGTGAAGTATTAGATAATCTGGCGAACTAGCCTGGCTCCTTCCCCTCTCACGAGGGGAAGGCTGGGATGGGGTGTGGGTTTAGCCTCCGTCTGGTAACCAAACCAAAAAGGGAACGACTGATGAAAGTGTTTATCTCTGCGGACATTGAAGGTATTGCGGGTGTCATGCGTCCTGAGCAGTGCAGCCCGGGGAATTCAGATTACGAGGCCGCCCGTGCACTGATGGAAGGCGAAGTTAACGCCGCCATCGACGGCGCTTTTGCCGGTGGCGCGATGGAAGTGACGGTGGCTGACAGCCACGCGATGATGCAAAACCTGCGCGCCGATAAAATCGATCCGCGAGCCAGGCTGGTACAGGGTAAACCGCGTGGTTTATCGATGGTCGAAGGGCTGCAACAACAGCAATACGACGGCCTGATGTTTGTCGGCTATCACACTGCCGCAGGCGAAAACGGTGTACTGGCGCACACCATCAATGGCCGCGCTTTTTACCGCGTTAAACTCAACGGTAACGTGGTCGGCGAAAGCGACTTATACGCCGCTGCCGGTGCGGAACTCAACGTGCCGTTATGGCTGGTGACCGGCGACGATCACCTCGAAACCTGGATCCGCCGTTATTACCCGGAATCGCAATATGTCTGCGTCAAACGGGCGATTTCTGCCAATGCGGCCGAATCCGACAGCCCGTCGATTGCCTGTGCCAAAATCCGTAAACAGGCGACCATTGCCGTCAGCAAACCTGCGCCGCTCACTGCCGGAAGATTCAGTGCGCCATACCATCTTGAACTGATGACTGCGAAACCGGTCATGGCAGATTTATTCTGTCTGATCCCCGGCGTTGAACGTCTCGATGCCGTCACCGTCGGTTATCACAGCCCGACCGTTGCTAATATTATCAGCCTGTTAAGTGCTTTCTCGTACTTAGCCACCACGCAGAAATAGGGCAGCAATGCGTTTACGCCACATCGAAGTGTTTCAGGCCGTGTTACAGGCGGGCAGCGTCAGCGGCGCGGCGCGCCTGCTGAACGTGTCGCAGCCGAATGTCAGCCGCGTGCTGAATCACGCTGAGCAGCAACTGGGTTTCACGCTGTTTGACCGTACACCGCAGGGGCTGATTGTGACGCCGGAAGGGCGGCGGTTAATGCCGGAAGTCGAAGCGTTATTCAGCCATATTCAGGCCATCGGTGAGCTGGCGGAACAGTTACGTCAGGGCGAAGGCCAGCATGTGCGCATTGGTTCGGCACACGCCCTCGGACACAGCGTGATGGCGCCGGTGCTGGTGGATTTCCGCCGTCAGACGCCCGGCGGCAGCGTCGAACTGGTGACCGGACATTTCAACACGCTGAGTCAGGACTTGCTGCAATACAAAATGGATTTCGCGCTGGCATTTGGCGAGCAGGCCACGCAGGAACTGGTTGCTGAGTCGATCTATCAGGCCAATATGGTCGCGCTCCTGCCCAAAGATTCCCCGGTGGAAGGGCCGGTAACGCTGGCGTGGCTGTGCGAAAACGATCTGCTGATGTTGCAGCAGCAGGATCCGCTGGGGCAGGTGCTCAACCGCGTCCTGCGCGAAAACGGTCTGATGCCGCACTCGGCGTTGTTCATCAAAACCTACTCGGTGATCGCCGACATGGTGCTGGCAGGCGGCGGTGTCGGCGTGGTGGATACGTTTACCGCCCGGCGGTATGTTGATCAACTGAAGATCGTGGCGGTAGTGGAACCCCTGCCGTTTGAGGTGATTTTGCTGAGCCGCCGGGATCAACCGGCGTCGCAGGCGGCGCTCAGGCTCAGGCAACTGATTAAGCGGAAAGTGGGGGAGTTGAAAGGAGTGCCTTTCGATCCCGTTTAGTTTTTAATTTCAATTTCAAATTCAAATTCAAATTCAAATTCAAGGTCGTGGGCGTCGGCCCACACCGACTTGGGGGACGGCTTATCGCCGCCGCCCCCCAAGACCCCCCGGGCTCTTTCACTGCGCGCTCCGCTCGCTGACTATGTTTCATCAGCCGCAGTGATAGCCGCAAAATCCCGCCGCTGCGCGGTTCCCTCCCATCGGGTTACAACCCGCGCAAAAAGATGCGCGGTTTTCCACCTCTCGTCCGGCGGTATTTTGGAACCGGCCTCAGGCTCTTAATTCACAACCTGACTGATGTTGAAATCTAAAAACTGTCTGCCTTTGAATTTAAGATCGTGCGGGCGATTCAGAAATCTTGCTGAACGGAGCGGCCTGGAGACCCAAGGCTCCAGGACCGAGAGAAGGGACCGCGCAGCGGCAAGATTTCCAGCCTGTCGCGGTGATACCTGAAACATAGCCAGCCAGCGAAGCGCGCAGTGAAAAAGCGCGGGAGTCCAGAGGGCGCGCGCTTACGCGTCCTCTGGGCCAGTGTGGGCGGCGAGCCCACGACCTTGAAGTTGAAGTTGATTTTAAAGCGCCCCCGTTGCCACCGCCCCCCTGCCACTACCGGATCTCATTCACATACATAAAGTGATCGGTGCTGAACCTGTGGTGCGCCATGATCACCGGCACGGCGCTTTGATCAAACGACACTTCGTCGATCACCATCACCGCGTGCGGGGCCCCGAGTTCCAGCCATTTCAGGTCGTCGGCATCAGCCATCTCGGCGATTAACTGCTCGCGCACGGCCGCCACGCGGACCCCGTATTTTTCCAGCAGAAAACGGTAAAGCAGCGGCGGTAAATCATCCGCTGCGGGGAAGTCCGGCAGGCGTTCGGCCGGTAATACCAGCCGTTCATGCATGGCGGGAATGCCTTTAACCCGGCGTAAACGGCGGATGCGGATAACCGGTGCGCCGTCGTCGATTTGCAGCTTTTCGGCTTCACGGGCGCTGGCCTGGCCGGTCTGATGATCGAGCAAAATCGTCTCGGAATTCAGTAACGCACCGTCGCGGCCATGCAGGCGGAAATACTGAAAGAAATAACTGAGATTGTGCAGCGGTGCCCAGCCAGTGACCACGGTGCCGGTCTTGCGACGCCGCATCAGCATGCCTTCCGTCGTCAGCGCCGAAAGCGCTTTGCGTACCGTTCCCACCGAAACCCCGAAGTCTGCCGCCAGCGCATTTTCGCTCGGCAAAACCGTACCCGGCGGCAGCTCGCCAATCAGAATGGATTCGCTGATGTGACGTTTCACCACTTCATATAACGGCGCGGATTCCCTTTCGCTTAACCGGCCAAAAGGGGAAGCGTCCTGCTCTGCTTTATTTTGTTGTGTCATACCTGATTACCTATTGACCTGAACGGGCATCTGCTTTATCTATAAACTATATAGAAATAGAATAAAGCGAGTATAGCATGTCGTGCGAAGGAAGTTTGCAAATTGCGCTGGACTCCATCCGGCAGGACGAAACCGCCATTTTACAGGATCTCAGCCAGATGCTGGCAGTAGATACCTGCTTCCCGCCGGGCACCGGTTATCCGGCATTTGCCAGCCTGATGGAATCTCTGCTGGAGCCGATGGGGTTTGTCTGTGAGCGCGTCAGCGTGCCGGAAAACTTGTGGCAAACGCCGGACGGCAGTGCGCAGGGCGAACGGGTGAATGTGATTGCTACCTTGCCGGGCAGCGCCGCCGAAGCCTGTAATCTCTATTTTCACGTCGATACTGTTCCGGCGGGCGATGGCTGGAATTACCCGCCACTGACGCTGACGCAGGCTGATGGCAAACTGATCGGTCGCGGCGCGGCAGACATGAAAGGCACGATTGTGGCGGCGCTCGCGGCAATTCGCGCTGCGCAACGTCACGGGCTGGCGCTGAAATTCAATCCTGTTCTGCTGTTGTGTACCGATGAAGAAGGCGGTCTGTACCCC
Organism: Rahnella sp. GSA61A; assembly: GCF_019969905.1. Taxonomy (NCBI): domain Bacteria; kingdom Pseudomonadati; phylum Pseudomonadota; class Gammaproteobacteria; order Enterobacterales; family Yersiniaceae; genus Rahnella; species Rahnella sp. GSA61A. The sequence continues at coordinate 169,793 of NZ_JAHXYO010000006.1, forward strand.
GGTGTGCGCTATCTGGCGGAGCAAAAATTATTCTCCGGCCACATGCTCAGCTTTAACGGCGGGGCGGTACCGCGTATCTGGGGCGGCTGTTTCGGCAGCATCGACCTCAAAATTTGTATCACCGGCCGGTCGGCGCACTCCGGCGATCCGGTCGGGGGCATCAATGCCATTGAAGAAAGCCTGCCGCTGATGAATGCGCTGCACACGCTCAAACGTGACGTTGAACAGCGCGCTTCCGCCATGCCTGCCCCCCCTCATTTCGAAGGACGTCCGCTCACATCACGTCTCACGCTGGCTGCCGCGCAAGGGGGTGGCAAAGGTTCAACCCTGCCCGCACGCTTTGAACTGCTGGTTAACCGCCGTTATTCGCCGGAAGAATTGTTCGAAACCGTCTTTAAAGAACTCACGGATTGTATCGGGCAGGCGATGAAAGATTCTGCGGCGCTGGCGGTGGAATATCACCTGATCGGCCATCTGGCTCCGGTCAGCGATCCGACCGGCCCGCACTGGCCGCGCTGGCTTGCGGCGCTCAGTCAGGGTTTTGGCTTCCACGCAAACGATTTCGCTGTCTGGGGTTCTTCCACCAGTTCCGACATGGGCTGGGTTCAGCAGGCAGGCATTCAGGAAATTTTACTCGGCGGGCTCGCCCGGCCGGAAAACCGTATCCATGCATCGGACGAATACACAACGATGCAGGACGTCGTCGCGTTATCGCAGTCAATTCTTGCTTATTTAGCTTCTGATTTTACTCCGACAGAAAATTCGCCAACCCAGGGCTTTTCGAATTCAGCAGAGAGGGTTTAATAATGTGTGCAATGAAAGGCGTTAACCGCCGTCAGTTTATCGCAGGATCCACCATTCTCACCGGCGCGGCGATGTTGCCGTGGTCGGGCAATGTCGCCGCTGCCGTTTCCAGCGCCACGGACGCCAGCGGTTCACCGCGCAAGGGCGGGGTGCTGCGCATCAGCGTAGATCAGGCCGCCGGTATGCTTAATCCGCAGCAGGCGCGCGTCAATCCGGAATATCTGCTGGCTGAGTTGCTGTACAGCGGGCTGACCCGTCTGACGCAGGACATGAAAGCTGAAGCGGATCTGGCCGAATCCTGGAAAGCCAGCGACGACCTGACGCAGTGGACCTTTACCCTGCGTAAAAACCTCAGCTTTCACGACGGTTCTGCCTGTACCTCCGCCGATGTGGTGGCCAGCCTGAATGCCATTCTCGACCCGAAAAATGCTTCACCGGGGCAACACAATATTGGCCCGATCAAAACCGTCACCGCGCCGGATGCCGATACGGTAGTGATTGGCACCGACGGTCCGTACGCCGATCTGCCGGTGATGCTGGCGTATCCCGATGCCAAAATTATTCCCGCAGCGATTGCGGGCGGCCAGCCAGAACGCCTGAGCAAAGAGGCCATCGGCACCGGACCGTTTAAACTGGTGTCGTTTGAGCCTGAACGCCTGATTGTTGTTGAGCGCAATCCGCATTATTACGATCCGTCCCGTCCGCATCTGGACCGCGTTGAAGTGGTGGTCTATCCGGATGCCATTGCAGAAGGCTCGGCGCTGATTGCCGGTGACACCGATCTGATGCTTTCCGCCGCCTCTACTGAATTTGCCCGCCTGTCAAAATCCTCCGGCATTGTGCCGCTGCGCGTGTCGTCCGGTCAGTTCCTCAACGTGAATATGGGGTGTGACACCAAACCGTTTAACGATGTGCGCGTCCGTCAGGCGCTGGCGCTGTGTGTGGATCGCAAAGCTACTGTGGATTTTGTTGCCGAAGGCTACGGCACGGCAGGTAATGATACGCCGCTCAACACGGCCTATCCGTATTACCTGAACGAACCCCTCAAAGAACCGGATTACGCCAAAGCCAAAGCGTTGCTGAAAGATGCCGGTTATCCCGACGGATTAGATCTGACGCTGATCGCTTCCGACAAACCGTCCACCCGCACCCAGCTTGGAATTGCGTTGCGCGAAATGGCCAAACCGGGTGGTTTTCGCATTAATGTGCAGACGATGGCACACAGCACTTATCTCGATCAGGTGTGGAAAAAAGGCAATTTTTACGTCGGCTTCTACAACATGCAGCCCACGCCGGATGCCGTTTTCTCCCTGCTTTACACCTCGACGGCCTCCTGGAACGAAACCCGCTGGAATAACACTGAATTTGATACCGCAGTGAAAGCCGCGCGTGAAACAGCGGATCCGGCAAAACGCACCGAACTGTACGGCAAGGCGCAAAAACTGATGCACGATCAAGTGCCGTCACTCATTCCGGCGTTCTTCGATTTGCTGGCGGCAGGGCGCGATTACGTTGCCGGTTATCAGCTGCATCCGCGTGGTGCGGTGTTCCGTCTTGATCATGTGTGGCTGACGGCGAAAGCCCCAACCCGAAAATAACAGGGGGCATTGACAGTGACGGCGAGTTATTTGTTCAAACGTTTCATGCTGGTGATTTACACCCTGCTGGTGGTGTCGCTGCTGGTTTTTGGCATTACGCAATTGTTACCGGCGGATGCCGCCGTCACCCTGCTGGGGCAGAACGCCACGCCGCAAGCGCTGGCCGCCGTGCGTGCGCGTCTCGGGCTAAATGATCCGGCCTGGCTGCAATACTGGCACTGGCTGCGCGGCGTGCTGCACGGTGATTTCGGTGTGTCGATGCGTAACGGTTTGCCGGTGGCACCCACCATTATGGCGGCACTGGGGCGCTCCCTGCTGCTGGCCGTGTGCGCGCTGTTGCTGATGCTGGTTGTCGCGATTCCACTCGGGATCTGGGCGGCGGTCCGGCGCGGGAAACTGGCCGATATGCTGGTCAGCGTGTTGTCGTATGTCGGCATTTCATTTCCGGAATTTGTGACCGCCACACTGTTATTGCTGCTGTTTGCCGATGTCTGGCAAATCCTGCCCGCCACCGGGTATGTACCGCTGACGGAGGATTTCCGGGGAGGCATCAGCCATCTGATCCTGCCGTCGGTGACGGTGGCAATGATACTGGTGGCGCACGTTTCACGCATGGTGCGCTCGGAGATGGTCGATGTGTTGCAGACCGATTATATCCGCGCGGCACATCTCAAAGGGTTGTCGCGCCGCAGGATTTTGTGGCGGCACGCGTTACGTAACGGCCTGCTGCCGACCATCACCATTGTGGCGCTTGATGTCGGTTATCTGCTCGGCGGTATCGTGGTGGTGGAAGAGATTTTCGCCATTCCGGGGATTGGCCGTGAACTGATCGTCGCTGTTCAGGCGCGGGATTTACCGACCATTCAGGCCGGGGTGCTGATCCTTGCCGCGACCTATTCCATCGTCAATTTCCTGGCCGATCTGGCCTATGTTTTCCTCGATAAACGGATCAGTTATGCGTGATGTGATGAAGCATTTAATCCGTTCGCCGCAGGGCGCTGTCGGGTTATTTATCTTAGTGGTGGCTGCGCTGATGGTGTGCGGCGGGGCGCATATCGCGCCTTATGATCCGGAATCGATTTCGATTCTGGCGCGGTACAAAGCCCCCTCGGCAGAACACTGGTTCGGTACCGATCAGCTCGGACGCGATATTTTCAGCCGCGTGATGGTCGGTGCGCGCGCCACGATAGTGCTGTCACTGCTGGCGACATTAATGTCGATGGTCACTGGCGCGGTGATTGGCACCGCCAGCGCCTATCTGGGCGGCAAAACTGACGAAGCGATTATGCGCACTATGGATGCGGTAATGTCGATCCCGAGCCTGTTGTTCGCATTGCTGATTGTCAGCACCCTCGGTCAGAGCAGCTTCAATGCTGTACTGGCGATCACTATCGCATTTGTGCCCGGCATGGTGCGCATCGCCCGCAGCGTCTCGCTGGCAGCGCGTCAGCAGGATTACGTCAGCGCGGCGATTGCCCGTGGTGAAGCCACGCACTACATCATTTTGCGTGAAATGCTGCCCAATATTGTCGCGCCAATCATCGTGGAAGCCACTATCCGCGTGGCCTTCGCCATCATGTTATTTGCCACACTGAGTTTCCTCGGCCTCGGCGCACAACCGCCTGAGCCGGAATGGGGACTGATGGTGTCGGAAGCCCGTGCATATTTCTTTAACGCGCCATGGATGATGCTGATCCCGGGGGTGGCGATCGCGCTGGTGGCGATTGGTTTTAACCTGCTGGGCGATGGCCTGCGCGATGCGCTTAACCCGAGGAGCCACTGATGAGCGACGCCGTATTAGCCATAGAAAATTACAGCCTCGACTACCTGCTGCCTCAGTCAGAGCCGTTGCAGGTTTTGCAGGACATTTCACTCAGTGTGCAGCGCGGTGAAGTGGTCGGGCTGGTCGGGGAATCCGGTTCGGGTAAAACCACGCTGGGCTGGTCGGTTATGCGCTACATGGCTGCCAATGCGCGTGAACGCAGCGGGCGCATTCTGCTGGCGGGTGAGGATTTATGCCAGATGTCTGCGCCACAACTTGAAAACCTGCGCGGCGGCAAGCTGGGCATGATTTTTCAGGATCCGGGAGCTTCGCTGAATCCGACACTGACCCTCGGCGAACAGATCACCGAAGTGCTGATCCGCCATCGCGGGCTGGATGCCAGACAGGCGCTGGAGCTGGGCATTCAGTTGCTCAGCCACGTCGAGCTGAAAAATCCGGCGGCAATGATGAAGCGTTATCCGCATCAGGTGTCCGGCGGCGAAAAACAACGTGTACTGATCGCCACGGCCTTTGCCTGCGAGCCGCAATGTCTGATTTTCGATGAACCGACCACGGCACTTGATGTCATCAGTTCGGCACAAATTCTGGCATTGTTTGCCCGTCTGCGTGAGGAAACCGGCGTTGCCTCGCTGTACATCTCGCACGATCTGGCGCTGGTGTCAGCGGTGGCAGACCGCGTCTGTGTGCTGGAAAAAGGTCACATTGTTGAACAGGCCACCGCGCGCACGCTGTTCCTTTCGCCACAACATGTTTACACACAAAAGCTGGTGGCCGCAGTGCCGGATCCCGCGCATCGTCTGACAGATGCCACTCCGGTGTCAGCGCAGCCGCTGCTTAGCCTGCAAAACATCAATATTGATTATGGTCGTCACGGTTTGCTGGATCGACTTCTGCGCCGTGAAAACGGTAAAACCCGTGCTGCGTCGGATGTCAGCCTGACAGTGCATCGCGGGGAAATCGTCGGCGTGGTGGGGGAGTCCGGCTCCGGTAAGTCGTCGCTGGCAAAAGCACTGACCGGTCTGGTGCCGTTCAGCGGCAAAGTGGATTTTAACGGTTACAACCTGTCTGGCCGCGCCGAAATGGATAAAGACTATCGCCGCCGTGTGCAGATGATTTTCCAGCATCCTGACGCCTCACTCAATCCGCGTCAGCGTATCGGTGAGATCATCGCCCGTCCGTTGCGGCTGTACGGTTTGCCAGAGGGTGAAAACGAAGCGCAGGCGGTAGCGCGCTTGCTGGAGGATGTCCGGTTGCCTGCCAGTTTCGCCCGGCGTTTTCCGCATGAACTTTCCGGTGGACAGAAGCAGCGCGTGGCGATTGCCCGTGCGTTTGCGCATCCGCCTGAACTGGTGATTTGCGATGAAATCACTGCCGCACTAGACGTCTCGGTGCAGGCGACGGTGATTGAGTTATTGCTGGAACTGCGCCGTCGCTACGGCACCGCTTATCTGTTTATTACCCACGATCTGAACCTGATCCGCCAGATTGCACACCGCGTGGCGGTGATGTATCGCGGGGATTTGCTGGAAGTGCTGCCGGGCGAGGCTATGGCGCAACATGCCAGTCACGAATATACGAAGGCATTGCTGGCAGCGGTGCATACGCCTGAAAAGGCCATCACAGAACATCTTTGATACTGAAAGGGTTACACATGAATTCTCAACAATTACTGGCCGCAGTTGATGATGACTATTGCCTGAATTTTCTGGCGCGTATGGTGCAGCACAAAAGTTACAGCCAGACAGACGGCGAGCGCAAACTGGCAGAATATATGGCCAGCCAGATGCAGATGCTCGGGCTGGAAACGCAACTGCAACCGGTGCCGGGCGAGCGTCTGAACGCTATCGGCACGCTTCGCGGAGAGGGCGGCGGCCACAGTTTGCTGTTCAACGGTCATCTCGATACCAACCCGGTGACCGAAGGCTGGACGGTCGATCCGTGGGAAGGAAAAATCGATGACGAATTCATTTACGGCATCGGTGTTTCCAACATGAAAGCAGGTGACGCGGCCTATTTCTGTGCGCTGAAAACGCTGATCGACAACGGTGTGAAACTTAAAGGCGACGTTATCCTGACGTATGTGGTCGGTGAATTGCAGGGCGGGATCGGCACCATTGCGGCCATCGAACAGGGCATCAAAGCCGATTATTTTATCAACTCAGAACCGACCGATGTGCAGGCGATGACCATGCATGCCGGGTCGCTGATGTTCACCATCGAACTGACCGGCGATACGCGCCATCTTTCGAAGCGCGAAGAAGCGGTCGATGCGATTCAGGCGGCCATCAGGTTAATCCCGCAAATCAATAACATCACTTTTACCGGCGCGGAAACGGACGATCACCGCAAAATTAACCGTGGCCATATCGGCACCATCCACGGCGCGCTGGGACGTGATTTAGAGGAATGGCGTCCGCCACAGGTCGCTGACTTCGTGCGCCTCAGCGGATCTGCGCGTTTTGCGCCGGGGCAATCGGTCGATACCGTGCTGGCCGATTTACAGGCGCTGCTCGATGACCTGTGCAGCGAATTTCCCGGCTTGCAGGCAGAACTGTTTGATGACGGTAAACGCCATCGCCCGACCATGCTGCCGTTCGAAGTATCGCCGGAATCGCCCATCGTTAAAGCGGTGAACCGTGCCTATCAGACGGTACGCGGTGAACAACAGCCCACCGGCGTTATTACGCCCCCGGCTTTTTATGGCACTGATGCCGCGCATTTCTACCAGATGCTGGGCATGGAAGGCGTGGTCTGCGGGCCGGGTGGCAAGTTCAACACCATGCCGGACGAGCGTGTTCACATTAAAGATTTCCTCGATACCGTGCGGGTTTACCTGCTGGCAATCCTCGAAATCTGTCAGCCGGTTGAAGCCTGATTGAAGAGGGGCAACAGATGTCGATGGCTGTGAATCTGGCGGCATTGAGCCGCCTGCGTGACGCCATGCGCATGGCGGATGCCGACGTTATGCTGGTCGACAGCGGTGAACTGCTGGCGTGGCTGACCGGTTTTACCGTATCGGAAACGATGTACCGCGCCTGTCTGGTGCCGCTGAGCGGCGAGCCGTGGATGGTGCTGCGCAAGCTTGATGAAGCGCCGTGTCGTCAGTTGAGCTGGCTGCGTGACATTGTCACTTATGATGACGCTGAGAACCCCTGGAAGTGTGTGGCGCAAAGCCTGATTTCACGCGGCTATCGCGACTGCCGTCTTGGCGCAGACACCCGTTCTTACGGCATGACGGCAGATACCTGGCAGCAGCTTTCCGAACATTTACCCGAAGCCGTCTGGCGGCCTGTGCCGGGTGTCAGCGACAGTCTGCGGCAGGTGAAATTTCCTTATGAGCTGGACCTCCTTCAGCAGGCGGCGCATATCGCGGATACCGCGTTTCTGACGCTGAAAGAGCAGGTAAACGCGGGCTGGCGTGTGCGGGACGTTGCCGCGCTGGCGGCACAGACTTTTCTTTCTGAAGGTGCTGATACCGGTGAAACCGGTCCGGTTGTCCGTTCCGCCGGAGACAGCGGTTTTCTGCATGCGCAGACGCATGAGGATATTATCCAGAACGGCGACATTCTGCATGTGGAACTGATCCCCAAGGTAAAACACTACAGCGCCCGCCTGATGCGCCCGTTTATCCCCGGCGGAATCAGTCCGGAGCAACACCACATCGCCCGCCAGCTTATCGCCCTGCAGGATGCGCAGATCGCCGCCATGAAACCGGGCGCGAAAGCCCGTGACGTCGATGCGATTTTACGCAACGCCGTGCTCGCCGCCGGGTTACGCGCTGATTACGGTAACGTCACCGGTTACGCGCTCGGGCTTTACACCCGTACGCCACGCCCGAGTGATTTTTCGCATTGCTTTACGCCAGCAGCAGACTGGAGGCTGGAGGAAAACATGGTGTTCCATATGTACACTTCGGCAGCCGGACTGGCGTTCAGCGAGACAGTCGTGGTGAGGCCGGAAGGCGGAATGAGGATGAGTCGTTTACCGAGGGAGGTGATTTTGATTTAAAAAGGGAGGGGGCGACCTAATTGCAAATTCAAATTCAAAACCTTGGGTTGCCACCCAAACTGGCCCAGAGGACGCGTAAGCGCGCGCCCTCTGGACTCCCGCGCTTTTTCACTACGCGCTGTCGCTAGACACTATGTTTCAGTTACCACGGAGACCGGCTGGAAATCTTGCCGCTTCGCGGTGCCTTCTCTCGGTCCTGGAGCCTTTGGTCTCCAGGCCGCTCCGTTCAGCAAGATTTCTGAATCGCCCGCACGATCTTAAATTCAAAGGCAGGAGTTTTTAGATTTCAACATCAGTCAGGTTGTGAATTAAGAGCCTGAGGCCGGTTCCAAAATACCGCCGGACGAGAGGTGGAAAACCGCGCATCTTTTTGCACGGGTTGTAACCCGATGGGAGGGAACCGCGCAGCGGCGGGATTTTGCGGCTATCACTGCGGCTTATGGAACATAGTCAGCGAGCGGAGCGCGCAGTGAAAGAGCCGGGGGGGGCTTGGGGGGCGGCGGCGATAAGCCGCCCCCCAAGTCGGTGTGGGCCGACGCCCACGACCTTGACCTGAAGGCCAGTTTGCACAGCATGCGCAAAAAACTAATTAATTTTTGCCCCGAGCCTCTCCACTCTTTCAATCCCTCTTCTGACATCTTCAAAGGTAATATCCATGGGCATGTTCGCCATATCCGGCGTGCTCAGACTGCGGTCAATAATCACGGCCAGATCCTGCTCCGTCAGCCCTGTCGCGATATGCGCTAACTGTGTTGGTATGGCACTGTCGCGGGCCAGGGCGATGGCGGTCAGCAACTCATCGTCGCTGCGGTTTTCCAGTGCCAGCAGGCACAGGTTGCTGTAACCGACCAGTAAACCATGAGGGATGTGGCGGGTTTTCGGGCAGGCGGTGAAACCTTCGTATAACGCATGGGAAGCGCCGGTGTGTGCGCCGTTGCTCATGACTGAGGTCAGTCCGGCGTAGAGGAAAATGGCATCGAGCACCTGTTCGAGGGCGTTGTTGGCTTTGCCGTCATGCACCGCAAAACAGGCGTCGGCGGCGAAATGTTCGATCAGGGTGTAACACAATTCACTGTTGGTTCTGGCGACACCTGCCAGGCCGGTAAGCTGATTCAGGTCGCTGATGGCACGATATTCATACCATTTTGCCAGCGTATCGCCGATGCCCGCTGAGAGCCATTGCAGCGGGGCGGTGGCCAGTAAATCAGCGTCGATCACCACCGCAGCGGGGCCACAGGGTAACGGCATCATGTCACGGAATTCACCATCCTGATGATAACGGAACGCCAGCGAGGTCACCGCCGAACAGGTGCCCGCAATGCTCGGCAGTGTCACCACCGGAATATTGCACGCCACGCCTGCCGCTTTGGCGGTATCCAGCGCTTTTCCGCCACCGGTGGCGATAATCACTTCCACCCCTTGCGTGCGGAACACGTCTGCCAGCCGGTTGATTTCCTCCTGACAACACACGCCGTTGAAGATTTCACTGCCAAGATAACTGACCATCTGCTGCTCGAGCTGATCCGCGACTTTCTCCTCGACGCTGGCAATGGCGCGTTTACCGCCCACTAACATTGCCCGCTGGCCTAAGCGTCCGCACATCGCGCCCAGATGCTTAATGGCGCCGCGCCCGCGCAGTACGCTGGCAGGAAATACCAAACGATGGGTGAACATGCATGCCCTCATAAACTCAGGTGTTTTATGAAGTATAGAAGGCGCGCAGCAGAGCGTAAGAATATCAGCGGCGGCGCTGACGCACGACGTCGTGGGTTTTGCGCAAGGCGTCGCGCGCACCCGGCAGACGCTGCGCGACACCGATAAACAGACAGTCGATGATCAACAACTGGCTGGTCCGGCTGGCCATCGCCGCGGCACGAAAACCCATTTCGCGGCTGCTGGTTCGTAACACGATATCGGCCTTGCGGGCGAGGGCGGCTCGGCCATTGGCGGTGATCGCCAGCGTTGTTGCCCCCGCGGCTTTAGCCTGTGTAAGCGCTTCAATGACATCTGCCGTCTGGCCGGAGTGGGAAATCGCCAGCGCGGCATCTGCATTTGTTAACTGACAGGCGCTTACCAGACTTTCGTCGGTGCTGCCAAAAGTCTGGGCGACAACGCCGATGCGCCGCAGTTTCTGGCAGAAATCCTGAGCAACCAGCGCTGAGGCACCGGTGCCGTAAATATCAATCCGGCGTGCCTGTGAAAGGATGCTGACCGCCTGTTCCAGCGTTGCTGCGCTGAGGAGCTGCGTGGTCTCGGTCGCGCCTTTGACCTCGAATTCCAGCAGCTTTTGCAGGATCTGCTTGGGCGAATCATTGTCGCCGATATCCGCCGCCAGGGGCATCTCGATGGGCATCGGACTGGAGGTTTCTGCGGCCAACGCCAGCCGCAGCGCCGGATAGCCGGTAAACCCCAGCCGTTTGCTGGTGCGTACCACCGTGGCGGTGCTGGTTTCAGCGTATTTTGCCAGTTCCGTCACGCCCATTTTCGCCACACCCAGCGGATTGAGCCTGATAATGGTGATGATGCGTTTTTCCGCCGGAGAAAAACTGCCCTGTAATGCGTTCAGACGTGACTGCAGGTCACTGCCATTCATGCTTATTCCTCCAGTTCACGTAAATGATCGTCTTTTCGTAACGTCATCAGCGCAAACAGGCTGACCACGCAGGTGGCGACCACGTAATACGCCGGAATATCCAGATTGCCGGTCTCTTTAATCAGACCGGTTATGATCAAACCGGCACAGCCGGAGAACACGGCGTTCGACAATGAATAGGATAATCCCAGACCGGTATAACGCACGCGGGTCGGGAACATTTCCGCCAGCATCGCCGGGCCGGGACCGGCAATCATGCCAATTGTTGCCCCGGCAATCAGCACTGCAATGCCTTTCACCAGCAGACTGCTTTCAGGGTTTTGCAGCAAATGCAGCAACGGAAAACTCAGCACGATGACGGCAAATACGGCAATCATCATCACTTTTTTACGGCCGATTTTATCGCTCAGCCAGCCGGAAGGCAGAATAGCCAGCGCGAAACCGACGTTCGCCAGCACGGTGGCCACCAGTGCCTGTAAAAACGTGGCGTGCAGGGAGGTTTGCAGATAAGACGGCATCACCACCAGGAAGGTATAACCGCCCGCCGACCAGCCCATCATGCGGCCAATCCCCAGCGCAATAGCTTTGGCGGTGGCGACAGCAGAGGCTTTTTCAGCGGCTGTTTTTTGCGCTTTCGGTTCGGCCTTTTTACTGGCAACAAAGTTAGGTGTTTCATCGAGTTTCAGGCGCAGATACAGCGCCACCAGCCCCATCGGCAGCGCCAGCAGGAACGGAATACGCCATCCCCAGTCTTTCATTTGTGCTTCGGGAAGGGTCTGAACCAGCAACGCGACCAGCGCCACGCCGGTCAGCAAACCCAGCGAAACGGTAAACGACTGCCACGCGCCGTAAATACCGCGTTTGCCTTTCGGTGCGAATTCGGTCATCAGGGAGACCGCGCCACCGAATTCACCACCCGCAAACAAGCCCTGGAACATGCGCATCAGTGTCAGTAACAGCGGCGCGGCTACACCAATCTGCGCATACGTCGGCAGTAAACCAATGATCGCTGTGGCGAGTGTCATCAGCAGAACGACGGCGATCAGTGTCGGCTTGCGGCCAATGCGGTCGCCGATGCGACCAAAAATGATCGCACCAATGGGACGACAGAAAAACGCCAGCGCGAACGACGCATACGTCAGAAGTAACCCGGTCAGGCCGGTCTGGCCTTCCAGCGTGAAAAAGTTACCGGCGATCAGCGTCGCCAGATAACCGTAAACGCCGAATTCATACCATTCGATAAAATTACCGACCGAACCGGCGACGAGCGCGCGGCGTGACTGGCTGGCGGTAGCAGGGGAAATCTGTCCGGTGCGGGTCATCATTAACCTCTTCAGGAAAAGAACATTGTTATAAGAATAGGATGTAAATAATTTTCTAAATTCTGGTGATTATTATGTCAATAATTTTCATGTATTGAACAAAATTAAAGCGGGAAGTGTGGGGTCAGGCAGGTTTTTTGGCATAAAAAAGGCTGCGCCTCGAAAGGAGCAGCCTGTTTAAAAGCGGGGCAGTTACAGCGTGTGGATGTCGATACCGTCACCGATATTACTTTTCTGGTAGTAAGCCCGCGGGACTTCTACCTGATACTGTTTGTCAGCGTAAGCGACTTCCAGAATAAAACGTTCGTTTTCGTAAGATTCCACCGGAATAAACCCGAAGAATCCTTCCGTGACGCTGATCGTCCGGGAAGACGGAATAGCGTAACGATGAACAATCCTTGCTCTGAGCGGTTCTTGCTTGCCAGTTAACGTATTCCATACGCGGTTAACGGGTTGCGCCAGAGAATCAATCACCTCTGAGGCCAGCGAGTTAAGAGCGGAGGGCCAGCTCTTCGGTGTTTTCATAGTCATGATAAATACCTCGTTGGTCTATATAACCCAATTCTTATAATTATCCGCGGCTAAGATCCAATCATTTTTTACGCTAAGTTTATTCAGGTTTTGTAAGTGTTTGATTTATCCGGCGACGGTTTTGCGTCTTTTGCCGGATTTACGTTCTGCTAGCAATAACGGGCAGGAAGGGCACATGGCGTGGTCTTCCAGATCGTAGCGCAGACAGCATTGCTTGCGGTATTGCGGACTGTCGGGGTCTGAGGGATCTTCCGCGCGCAGCGGCTGAAATAACGGGTTTTTGCCGCCATAACGCAGCTCGCGCGATTCCATCAGCCGCATACCGTCCGAGATATCGGCATTGACCAGCTCTGCCTGTTTGACGCCCCAGCCGACGCGGATTGCCGCGTTGCTCCAGTAAATGCCCGGCTTTAAACCGGAGAATTCTGCCAGCGCTTCGCAAACCGGACGCAATTGCTGTTCGATCATCACATCGAAACGCGCCATCGGTTCAGCGGATGTCAGCGCTTCGCCTTCGCCGTCGAGATAAATTTGCGCAGGTAAGCCTTCTTCCTGCATGCACAGATAGACATTTTCAGCGGCGATAGGCAGTTGCCAGCCGTGACGCAGAGAGACGATCACCCAGCTCGGCAGCAGGGTGGCGAAATACCATTGTGACCACATCGAGATCCGCGCACGGCGTGTGTCGCACTTTGCGGCATCGGCGGCATTGGCATCCAGATAGCGTTTGAGCACGCTGGCGCAACCTTCGGCAGTGGTCAGCAGTGACATCGGCACCGCATTGGTCACCAGCGGTGTCATCGGTTTGAAAGTCTCTGCAACCCAGCTGACCGGCGTTTCGCGGAAACTGTCGAGGAGTGTTTGCATCATCAGGTTATGAAAGTCATTCGGCTTGGTAAATCATGGGAATAGAGTAACGAATATTAAAGCGGAATAGTAATGATTTCGATTTAGATTGAGGGTTTTTGCCTCCCGCAGTGAAGGGGAGGCGCAGAGGAAACGTTAGCCGACGACACTGACGCCCGCTTGTTTCAAAATATCACGCACAATCTTTTGTTTGTCATTGCTCAGCGGCAGCGCCGGTTTGAGTGAATACACCGGCATTTCACTGATGACTTGTGAAATGGCGTATTTGATGACGTTGTAGATCGGCGTATCCAGCGTGTACAGCGGAGGCAGGAAGGATAACCGTTGTTGCAGTTCTACTGCAGTGGCGAAATCTTTCTCTTTAAAGGCGCGGTAAATTCCGCAGGTGAGTTGCGGGGCGAAGTTGGCGCTGGCGGGGATCGCGCCGTCGCCGCCGAGGATCAGCGTGCCGAACAGATATTCGTCATAACCGGAGAACACGGCGAAATCAGGGCGCTCAGGTTTCACGGTCTGTATCGTTTCGCGAATGTGATTGAGGCTGTCCACGGTATCTTTCAGGCCGACAATGTTCGGGCATTCCAGCGCCAGACGTTTGATCAGGCTGACGGGCAACGGCTGACCCGTCAGTCCCGGATAGTTGTACATGATCACCGGCAAACCCGCGCCTTCAGCAATCGTGCGGTAATGCAGATACAGCGCTTCTTCAGTTATCGGGTTGTAATAAGGATTCACCACCACCACGCCGTCCGCTCCGATACTTTTAGCGTGTTGCGCGAAGGCCAGCGTTTCTGCCGTACCCGGATGCGCTACGCCGATCAAAACGGGCACGCGCCCGGCAACATGCCTGGTGCAAAACTCAGCCACTTCATGACGCAGCGCCTGAGACATATGCGCGAATTCCCCTGCGCTGCCGAGGAAAAACAGGCCGTTCACGCCGCCTTCAATCGTAAAATCAATCAGACGCGCCATCCCCTGACGGTCAAGCTGCTCATTCTCATTCAGGATCGTTGCGACAGGGGGGATCACGCCATGAAACAGTGGACGGCTCATACATTCGTTCTCCATATGAAAGTGGAAAGTACTCAACACCCCATTTATAGAACGCTGTTTCAAATTTTTATAGCGATGGGATCGAATTACATGGATTTAGCGAAGATTTGGAAGGGAAGTCACAAAGGCGGGGGTAACTCCCTCCCCTGCGAAGGGGAGGGTTGGGGTGGGGTATTAAGGTCAAAAACTGATGTTAAGGTTTGTTTAAACAGGGTGTTAGCCCTTAAAACCCCCTCCCGGCCTCCCCCTTCGCAGGGGGAGGAGCAGGGCAAAACCCGCTCGCGGTGCAGAGTGAAACCCGACCTACATCACCAGTGCCTGACCATCTTTGCGGGATTCGGTGCCTGCCAGATAACCGCCTGCCGGATTGGTGACAATCACCTGCGCGCCACCAAACGAGTGGCCGCCGAGCGGGTCTTCCACGATCAGTTCGTGGCCCATTGCGCGCAGCGCTGCCAGCGTGTTGTGATTGAAGGTGGATTCAATCGCCACCTGACGCCCGCCGTTGATCCGCCAGCGCGGCGCATCGATGGCGGCCTGCGGATTTTGTTTATACAGCATCACGCGCAACGCCAGTTGCAGATGTCCCTGTGCCTGCATCGGACCGCCCATCAGGCCGAACGACATCAGCGGTTTGCCCGCCGCATCCTGCGCAAAGGCCGGAATAATGGTGTGCAGCGTGCGTTTGTTTGGTGCGACGCAGTTGGCGTGCGCCGTGTCGAGCGTAAATCCGCAGCCACGGTTTTGCATACTCAGACCGGTGCCAGGCACCACGACGCCGGAACCGAAGCCCATGTAGTTCGACTGAATGAAAGACACCATCATGCCGCTGGAATCTGCCGTCGTCAGATACACGGTGCCACCCGGACGCGGTGCACCGTAAGTCACGTCGCTGGCTTTGCTGCGGTCAATGAGTTTTGCCCGCTCTGCCAGATAATCATCGTTCAGGAACAGTTGCGGATCGAAGAACATATGGTCGCTGTCGGTGACGTGCTGGTCCAGATCCGCCAGTGCCAGTTTCATCGCTTCAATACATAAATGCGTGGTTTCCACCGAATCCACCGGCTGGCTGCCGATATTCAGCTTGTCGAGAATGCCCAGTGCAATCAGCGTGGCGATACCCTGACCGTTCGGCGGCAACTCATGAACCGAGCCACCGGCAAACGACTGCTGCAGGGTTTCCACCCAGTCGGCCTGGTGATTCGCCAGGTCGTCCAGCGTCATTGCGCCGCCGTGGGCCTGACTGTGCGCCACTATTTTTTCCGCCAGTTCGCCGCGATAAAATGCTTCGCCTTCGGTTCTGGCGATCAGTTCAAGTGAGTCAGCCAGTGCCGGATTACGGAAGATTTCACCGATTTTCGGCGCACGACCTTCGGGCGCGAAACACTCCATGAAGCCCGGCTGGTTATGCAGTTTTTTCACCGCGATTTCCCACAGGCGGCCAATCAGCGGCGATACCGGAAAACCGTTACGGGCATAATCAATCGCCGGTTGTGCCAGCGTGGTCAGCGGCAGGGTACCGAAGCGTTTTGCCAGCGCCACCCAGCCGGAGACTGCACCCGGCACGGTAACCGCATCCCAGCCGTAGGTCGGTACGGCATCTAACCCTTTGTCCGCGAAATACTCCGGCGTCCACGCTGCCGGTGAACGGCCTGAAGCGTTGAGTCCGTGGGCTTTTTTGCCGTCCCAGACGATCGCGAATGCGTCACTGCCTGCGCCGTTGCCGCTCGGCTCAAGGACGGTGAGTGCGATGGCAGTGGCGATAGCGGCATCGGCAGCATTACCGCCCAACATCAGCATTTTCATGCCTGCCTGAGCCGCCAGCGGCTGCGAGGCACAGACCGCATTGGCACCCATCATGGTCGGACGCAGGGTCGGATAAGCCACATTAAAATCGTAATTCTCAGACATGTATTCTTCCTTAAAAAAGCTGCAAACGGTTTATTCAGAACGCGGGTCGAGCGCATCACGCAGCCCGTCACCCAGCAAATTGAAACCCTGTACGGTGAGGAAAATCGCCAGACCGGGGAAAATTGACATCCACGGCGACTGCTCAAGGAAGCTGCGCGCGGTGTTAAGCATCGTGCCGCACGAGGCGTCCGGCGGTTGCTGGCCGAGGCCGAGAAACGACAGGCTGGCTTCGGTGATAATCGCTGAAGCAATCGCCAGGGTCGCCTGCACCAGAATGGGCGACAGCACATTCGGCAGCACATAACGCCAGAGGATCCAGCGGTCGGGCAGACCAATCGCCCGCGCCCCTTCAATGTATTCCTCGTTGCGGATACTCATCACCTGCGCACGCGTCAGGCGGGCGAAAATCGGCATGGCGGAAAGCCCGATGGCGATCATTGCATTACCCAGACTTGGGCCGAGAAAAGCACCCAGCGCAATCGCCAGCACCAGAAACGGACACGACAGCAGCGCTTCGACCACGCGGGAGATAATGCTGTCCATCCAGCCCTGCCAGAAACCGGCGATAAGGCCGAGCGGCACACCAATCACAATCGCGATAATGACTGATACACAGCCGGCCATCAGCGAGGTACGTGCCCCCCAGAACAGGCGCGATAAAATGTCGCGGCCCAGTTCATCGGTGCCCAGCCAGTGCAGGGCGGAAGGCGCTTTGCGTACCGCCATGAAATCGGCTTTGATCGGATCAAACGGCGAAATCCACGGGGCGAGCAACGCCAGCAAGGCGAAGGTGATGACCAGCACCGCGCCAGTCACTGCGCTTTTATTGCGCAGAAATTTGCTGAGTACGCGGTTTGGCTCGCGGGCAGGGAGTGACGTTGTCACGGAAATCACAGAAACGCTCATCTCAGGCTCTCCGCATGCGTGGGTTGACCAGAACGTACAGCACGTCGGCCAGCAGGTTCATCAGCAGAAAACCGACGGCGACCACCATCACCACGCCCTGAACCACGGCGTAATCGCGGTTAAACACTGAATCGACAATCATTTTGCCAAAGCCCGGAATGGTGAAAACCTGCTCGCTGAGCACCGCGCCGCCCAGCAGTTCGCCGAACAGCAAGGTGGTCAGGGTGATAATCGGCACCAGCGCATTACGCAGCGCGTGTTTCATGATCACTTTTTTCGGCAGCAGCCCTTTGGCGCGGGCGGTACGGATGTAATCCGCCTTGAGAACCGCAATCATCGCCGCACGAGTATGGCGCATCAGGGTGGCAGAAAGGCCGGTACCGAGCACCGCCGCAGGCAGCAGCATGGTTTTCAGGTTTTGCAGCGGATCTTCTGAGAACGGCACGTAACCTGACGCAGGAAGCCAGTGCAGTTTCACTGAGAACAACATAATCAGCAGCACACCCAGCCAGAAATGGGGGATCGAAATCCCCGACAGCGCCAGAAAATTGGTGCCGTTATCTATCCAGGTGCCTTTGTTCACCGCCGCCAGCACGCCCATGGTGATGCCGATAATCAGCGCCACAATCATCGCCAGCAGCGACAGTTCCAGCGTCACCGGCAGTTTGCTGGCGATCAGCTGCAATACCGGTTCCTGCGTGCGCAGCGACGTACCGAAATCGCCGCGCAGCGCGTTGCCGACCCAGTGGAAATACTGGCTGGGGATCGGGTCATTCAGATGATATTGCTCGCGTAACTGCGCAATCACTGCCGGATCCCGCTCCTCGCCCGCCATCGCGGTGATCGGGTCGCCCGGCAGTAATTTCTGCAACGAGAACACCATCAGCGTGACCAGAAACAACGTCGGTATGGCTGAAATCAGCCGTTTCACCACCAGTTCTAACATTGTCTTTCCTCAGGCAATTACTTGTTCAGCGCCAGACCCTGCAGCCGGATCAGCCCGTCGGCGTAAGGTACGAAACCGGTCACTTTTTTACTCATGCCGAAAATGCGCGGTTCGAAGTACAGATACACCAGCGGATCGTCGAGGTTTTCCTGCACCACAATCTGCTTGTAGAGGGCTTTACGCTTCTCCACATCGCTGGTCAGACGCGCTTCCTGCAACCACTGATCGACCTGCGGATTGCTGTATTTGCCGTCGTTCAGGCCGCCTTTGGTATTGAGGAACGAGAAGATATTGCCGTCCGGATCCGGGCGCCCTGACCAGCCGGACATGCTCATTTTGAATTCGCCGCGTTGCTGGCGATCGAGCAGCGTGGCGTATTCGGTCATTTGCAGATTCAGGTTGATGCCTGCTTCGCTGACCATCGCCTGCAATACCTGCGCAACCTGCTGAGAAGTCGGGTTGTTGGCGACCAGGAAATCAATTGTCAGCGGTGTTTTCACCCCGGCGGCGGCCAGCAGCGCTTTGGCTTTCCCGATGTCACGTTTTGGCACCGGAATGTCGGCGTGATAAGGGCTGGCAGGCGAGAAGGCTTGATTCGCCGGCGTGTACTGCCCCTGGAACACCACCTGATTCAAAGCGTCGCGGTCAATCGCCAGCGACAGTGCCTGACGCACACGGGCATCTTTCGCCAGCGGCGTATTGGTATTGGCGGTGCCGTTGGCGATATTGATCGTCAGCCCCATGTAACCAAGGCCGGTGGTACTGGCCAGTTGCAGATTACTGTCGGCTTTCACCGTTGCGGTGTCGCTGGCGGCAATGCCTTCGGTGATGTCTAAATCGCCCGCCCGCAGGTTGGCCAGGCGAACCGACGCATCCGGAATAGGCAGGAACACCACTTTATCGAAGTGATACGCACCTTTGTTCCAGTAATTTTCAAAACGCTTAAGCACGATGCGGTCCTGCTGAACGCGGCTGACAAACTCGTACGGGCCGGAACAGACCGGATGCGCCGCCACATTGCCTTTGGCCGTCGCTTCCGGCGCCATCATGGTGCCCGCGCGGTCAGTCAGTTGCATCAGCAACGCGGCGTCTGCGGTTTTCAGATGGAAAACCACGGTGTACGGCGCGGTGACTTCCACGGATTCAATGGAAGAAAGCTCACTTTTGCGCAAAGAACCCGGCAGCGTCAGGTAACGTTCGATATTGTATTTCACCGACTGCGCATCAAATTTCTCGCCATCATGGAAGGTCACGCCTTCGCGCAGATGCAGGGTCAGCGTTTTGCCCTCGTCGCTGTACGCCCAGTCTTTCGCCAGACCCGGCACGATTTTAAGATGCTGATCGACATCCACCAGACGCTCACACATGGCGCTGAACACGAAACGCCCGTAATAGGTGCGCGCCGTGGCCGGATCCAGCATGTCAGGATCGCTGCCAAGGCCGATGCGCAGGGTGCTTTCCGCATGGGCGAGGCCCGCAGACGTCAGCAACATTAAGGCGGGAATGCAGGCAGTTAAGCGGGGTGCAAATCTCATGGTCGGGTTCCCTGGGTTGAGGTTGGAGTGGAAAGTGAAAGCCGGGACTGGCTCGCTTGTTCAAACAGCGCACGCCGTAAGGTAAAAGCGGCGGACGGCGGCGGAACCAGCACCGAGGTGCGGTCCCGTTGCAGTTCGCTCCAGCGGTGGCAGGCCACCATGCGGTTGTCACTGACGGTTTCAAGTGGCGGTTCCACCAGACGACATTCGTCGGTGGCGAACGCGCAGCGGGTATGGAAACGGCAGCCGGTGGGCATATTGGCCGGATTGGGCATATCGCCCTGTAACATCGGCACCGGACGTTTTACACCGGGTGTGAGCAGCGGCGCGGAGGCAATCAGCGCCTGGGTATACGGATGCAGCGGCTGATCAAAAATGTCATCGGTGCGGGCCAGTTCCACGATTTGCCCGAGGTACATCACCGCCACACGGTCGCTCATATGGCGGATCACCGCCAGACCGTGCGCGACCACAATCATCGTCAGACCAAACTGTTGTTTCAGGCTTTCCAGCAGATTCACCACCTGCGCCTGCACTGACACATCCAGCGCCGACACCGGTTCATCCCCCAGCAGCAGTTTCGGCGAGGACGCCAGTGCGCGGGCGATACCGATGCGCTGGCGCTGACCGCCGGAAAACTCATGCGGATAGCGGTTGCTGAATGCGGCGGGCAGGCCGACCGTGGTCAGCAGTTCGCGCACTTTTTCCTGTCTGTCTGCTTTACCACTGACAATGTTGTGCAGCCACAGCGGTTCGCCGACGATTTCTTCCACGGTCATGCGCGGGTTGAGTGAGGCAAACGGATCCTGAAAGATGATTTGCAGGTCGCGGCGCAGCTTTTTCATCTGTTCAGCCGAAAACTGTTTCAGGTTTTCGCCTTCATAAAACACGTCACCGTCGGAGGCGCTGAGCAACTGCAATAACAGGCGACCCAGGGTTGACTTCCCTGAGCCGGATTCGCCGACAATCGCCAGCGTTTCGCCATGCCAGACGCGCAAAGACACACGATCTACCGCCTGCACGATTTTCGGTTTGCTGAATAGTGACGATGGCCCTTTAAAGACTTTGCTCAGCGCGGCGGCTTCCAGAATGGGGCGGGGAGTGAGGCTCATGCGCAGGCTCCTTCGGCGGATAACACGAAATAGTTTTCCAGCGGCGCAAAGAAACAGGCGACGTGGTGCGGCGACTGATTCAGGGCGCGCAATGGCGGACGCTCCTGGTGGCAGCGTTCGGTGGCGAACGGGCAGCGTGTCGAGAAGCGGCAGCCCTGCGGCATGTCTTTCGGTAACGGCACGGCACCGGGAATGGTGGACAGCGCGCCCTGACGCGGAGCCAGCGACGGCATCGACCCCATCAGCCCGATGGTGTAAGGATGCTGCGGATTATTGAAAATATCGGCCACCAGACCCTGTTCGACGATCTGCCCGGCGTACATCACCGCCACACTGTCGGCGACTTCCGCCACCACACCCAGGTCGTGGGTGATCAGCAATAATGCGCTGCCGGTTTCCTGCTGAATACGGTTGAGCAGGGCGAGGATTTGCGCCTGAATGGTGACGTCCAGCGCGGTGGTCGGTTCGTCGGCAATCAGCAACTGCGGACGGTTGATCAGCGCCATGGCAATCATCACCCGCTGGCGCATACCGCCGGAAAGCTGGTGCGGATAAGCCTCCATCCGCAGTTCCGGCGCAGGAATCTGCACCTTTTTCAGGATTTCCAGCGCCTGTTCGCGGGCCGGTTTTTTGCCGACACCCTGATGACGCATCACCGCTTCGGCAAGCTGATCGCCCAGTGTCAGCGCCGGATTGAGTGATGTCATTGGCTCCTGAAAAATCATCGCCAGTTCCTGACCGCGCAGGTCGGCGTACTGACGCTCAGATAGCCCGAGCAGCGAGGTATCATTGAGCCGGATATCGCCCTGCAACACTTTGGCGCTGGCGGGCAATAACCCCATCAGCGCCAGCGACGTCACGCTTTTGCCGCAACCTGATTCGCCCACCAGCGCCAGCGTTTTTCCGGCTTCCAGTTGTAAGGAAATACCGTCGAGCACGGTCGCGGGAGAACCGGAAAATTGCACCCTCAGGTCGTTAATGTGTAACAGCGGCCTGACGGGTCCGGCGGGGTCAGTCATCAGTAAAATCCTCGTCATCATCATGCAGGGTTGAAAGAAATGCCTGTTGCAGCGCCAGAAGGTGCTCGCGCATGACTTTCGCGGCTTCTTTCGGCTGGCGTGCGGCGATGTGTTCTACGATACGTTCATGGTGATCGTCGTAACGGTTCAGGCGCTCCTGATTGCGTGCCGCGTTGCGCACCGCCAGCCAGCTCGGGTCACGGCGGATGGCGTCGACGGCATCAAACAGACCTAGCAACAACCGGTTACCCGCGGCATCGGCAATAGCGCGGTGAAAGGCGCTGTCCCACAGCTCAATCTGATCCGGATCACCGCGCGACATCGTTTTCACTTTGTCCAGTAAACGGCGCATCAGCTGGATTTGTTCCGGCGTAGCGCGCAGTGCGGCGTATTTCGCCAGCCCCGGTTCGATTTGCAGACGGGCTTCCATCACTTCCTGCAAGTTGGATTGTTTCGGTAACGCCTGCAGGCTCAGCGGCTGGGCAGGGCCATTCGGCCCGATAAACGTGCCTTTCCCCTGCTTGCGCCACACGCGACCTTCTTCTTCCAGCACATCCAGCGCCCGGCGGATTTCACGGCGGCCGACATCAAACATTTGCATCAGATCACGCTCCGCTGGCAGTGGCTGTGTCTGATCCGGATGCTGTTGTATCAGCTGGCGTAGCTGTTCCAGCGCTGAATTCGATGTGCCGTTAGAAGGGGGTAGCGCCCCGGAGTGCGTTGTCATATGTCAGTTTCCCGCTGGGAATTAAATCGTTAATCAGTCCTTTGCATTTTCTGAACCAATTTTGTAATGGTTCATGAAAAAGTTTTGCAAACAGGAGAATTTGTTTTTAATTTCAAAAGACTAAAATTTACGCACTTTAGTCAGAGGATCGTTTTAATTTTTTATAAGATATTGATATTCATCTTATATGCACAAGTGTAGTGCGTTAAATTAATGTTAACGGATCGTAATGGTGCGTGATTTTGCGGGATGAGAAGCCGGTCAAATAAATGGAATAAGTTGGCTAATGGTTCGCTATTTCGTTGCTTTACCAAAGAAGGAAAGGGTCGGGCGGGGTATTAAGGAATAATTCGCAAGCCGGAGCGGACACGGGCAGTGGTTTCGTCTGCAAGTTTGTGAGTAATGGTGAAGTTTTCGCAGGGGAGCCAGAGAATTCAGTTCAGCTCCCTCCCCTGCGAAGGGGAGGGTTGGGGTGGGGTATTAATGCAAAATCAGATAGTTAAAGTGTACTTTGACCGGGTGTTAACCCTTAAAACTCCCTCCCAGCCTCCCCCTTCGCAGGGGGAGGAGCTAAAACAATCGTCAGAAATAACAGGCTTATATACCGCTGTTCCCCCGATCATCCCCGGCACAAACCGTGTTTAATACCTATCATCAGAGAGGTGCGAACCCGGTTAGTCGTGACTCTGAGGGTTGAGGGCGCCCGAAGAAATACCCCTGGAACAACGTACAACCTTCTTCTTTCAGACGCCGGAACTGCTCGTCGGTTTCCACACCTTCTGCCGTGGTCTGAATGTCCAGACTGCGGCTCATGCCGGTGATGGCACGGATAATTGCCAGTGCTTCGCGGCTGTCGTGCATGTCGTTAATGAATGACCGGTCTATTTTGATTTTATCGAACGGGAAAGACCGCAGATAACTCAGCGACGAATACCCGGTGCCGAAATCGTCCAGCGCAATCCGCACACCCAGCGATTTCAGTTTCCGCAATGTGCTGATATTGCCAAGCGTGTTATCGAGCAATACCGATTCCGTGATTTCCACTTCCAGACGTGACGGATCCAGCCCTGAGGCTTCCAGCGCTGATTCCACCACCGACAGCAGCCCGCTGTTTTTGAACTGAATCGGTGAAAGGTTAACGGCAACCGTCTGACTGCCTTTCCAGCTTGCGGCTTCGCGGCAGGCTTCGTGCAACGCAAATGAGCCAAGACTGTGGATCAGCCCCGTTTCTTCGGCAATCGGAATGAAATCGACCGGCATGATCAGCCCGTTTTCCGGATGATGCCAGCGCATGAGCGCCTCGTAACCCATTACGGCATCGTGGCGGGCATCAGTGATCGGCTGGTAGTAAAGACGCAACTGATTACAGGTAATGGCGTCGCGTAAGTCCATTTCGACCACCCGGCGTTTGCGCGCGGCGGCATCCATCTCAAGTCGGAAATCTTCATAACGGTTGCGGCCGTTACGTTTGGCTTCATACAGCGCCATGTCCGCACAACGCAGCAATTGATCGGGGGTGTTTTCCGTCGAACCGGCGAGCGCAATCCCGATGCTCAGGCCGACGGATAACGAATGGCCATCGATAATGACTGGCGGACGTACTGATTCAATCAGGCGTTTGGAAATCTGGTGCGCGGCAGAAATGTCTTTCAGCCCCGGCAGCACCACGGCAAATTCGTCACCGCCGATGCGTGCCAGCGTGTCGTCATCGCGCAGCGTCATGCGCAGACGTTTGGCTATCGCGCGCAGCAGTTCGTCACCAACCTGATGGCCGAGCGCGTCATTGACGTTCTTGAAGTTATCGAGATCCAGACACAGCGTGGCGGTGTGGCTGTGAGTATAGCTGTCGCGCTGCAAGGCTTCACTGAGACGCTGGCTGAACAGAATGCGGTTCGGCAGACTGGTGAGATTGTCGTGATGCGCCATGTGGTGAATACGGGCGTGGGCGGCCTGTTGGTCCGTCACGTCATCAGCAATCATCATCACGTAGCTGGTCTGAGGATCGTGCCCGCGGATCACCGAACTGGTGGTCTGCAACGTCCGGTCGCCAATAGCCGTCAGTAATTGCTGCTCGCTGCGGTGCAGGCCTTCTGCGCGCAAACATTCATCCGATTGCTTATTAATAAAGGTGCTCAGTCCGATGCCCATACAATCCTGCGGGCGTTTACCGAGCATTTTGTCGCGGGGAATCCCCAGCAGACGCTCTGCCTGGCGGTTGACCAGCAGAATTTCGCGCGAGACGGCATTCTCGACAATCACCGAGGACGGGATATTGGCGATCACGGTATTGAGGAAATGTGACAGGGATGAGAGCTGCTCGCTGTTGGATTCGGCCAGTTCTTTGGCCTGCAACAGGGCCTTTTCCGTTTCACGACGCTCCGTGACATCACGGGTGATTTTGGCAAATCCGATGATTTCCCCGGCTTCGCGCAAGGCTTCAATAATAATGTGCGCCCAGAAGCGCGAGCCATCTTTACGCTGTCGCCAGCCTTCGGATTCGTAACGGCCAGTGGAACGCGCCGTTTCCAGCCCGCGTTGCGGCCAGCCGTTTTGTCTGTCTTCTTCGGTGTAAAAACAGGAAAAGTGCTTACCGACAACTTCTTCAGGCGTATAACCTTTCGCCCGCTGCGCACCGGCATTCCAGTTCGCAATATGGCCATCGGGAGTCAGCATATAAATCGCATAGTCTTCTACGCGCTGAACCAGCAATCGATAAAGTACATCAGAATCTTCACTCATATTTTTTGCCTGATAGCTGGCCGTCTCTGCACGGGGTCCGTCCAAATCAGAGTCCGGCTAAATAGTGCGCCTGTTCCCGACGCATTTTTGCTGTGATGTGCCCGTGAAACGTTAGCATAAGAAAATTCTTACTTCGCCAAATTTTGCTTCTAACGTGCTTAAATTTAAGCGTATTTAGCAAAAAGATCGGCCTTAAGTGAAATCTGTTATTTGGGTTTTAACTAACGGGAGTGTTATCGGCAGGGAAGTTCGGGGCTTTAATAAAAAGGCACATAATGTTCATGCGTTACAAGCAGTTAATCAGCATGTAAAAAAGCCGCAACAATGTGCGGCTGAGTCTTTGGCGCTTAAAGATGCTCAGGATTGAAACAACAATCAGGATAAAGCTGAATCCGCTGTGTTTAACGGATAATTTAAACTGCGTTTAGGGAAAACTGATGGAGGCGCAGGGGCCGTTAATCACCGAATCCCGCAAAATAAGTTCAGACACAAACTTATTCTGTTCGGACAAATAACCGCCATCGAGCATGGAAATAATCTGACTGATGACTTCACTGACCATATCGCTGACCGGATCTTTCACGCTTGATAATGCCGGAATAAGAAACGGCGCGGTCGGGATATTATCAAACCCGATCACCGAAACCTGTGCGGGTACGGCAATACCGGCTTCGTTCAGTTTTTTCATCGCGCCGATCGCCATTTCATCGTTACTGGCGAGAATTGCGCTGAAAGTCTGACCGGTCATCAGCAGGGTTTCCACGGCGGCAGCACCGCTGGCTGGCGACCATTTTCCCTGCGCAATCAGCGATTCCCTGACCGGCAATCCGGCTGCGGCGAGCGCCTCTTTATAACCCGAAAGACGTTCTATTGCCGTCGGGGAATCCAGGGAACCGGTGATAAACGCAATATTATGGTGACCGTGTTCAATCAGGGTCTGTGTGGCATTAAAACCGGAACCTTTGTGGTCGCAGTAAATACAATGGCTCTGATGTTTGCGCAATTTACGGTTAACCACCATCACCGGTTTTTTATATTTATCGATGATCTCATCCATTTCATCAACGGATAAAAAGCGCGGATAAATAATAATGCCGTCGCAGCGTAAATCATGCAGAAACTGAATGGCTTCCCGTTCTTCTTCGGCGCTGTGTTTGCCATCGACCAGGATCAACTGACGGCCATTGGCGTCGAGTTTTTTTGCCGCCTGAGAAATTAACTCACTGAAATAATTGCCGTTGT
This sequence comes from Rahnella sp. GSA61A, assembly GCF_019969905.1. NCBI lineage: Bacteria > Pseudomonadati > Pseudomonadota > Gammaproteobacteria > Enterobacterales > Yersiniaceae > Rahnella > Rahnella sp. GSA61A. The sequence goes on from NZ_JAHXYO010000006.1 coordinate 196,486, forward strand.
ACAGCGTGTTGGTCACCACCAGGCCAATGCACATCGACTTGCTGGTCGCCAGATTGCGCGCCAGTAAATTTGGCCGGTATCCCGCTTCGTCAATGGCTTTAAATACCTGATCTTTCGTTTCCTGGCTCACATAACCTTTACCGGAAAGTACACGGGAAACGGTGGCTTTGGAGACGCCCGCTTTATTAGCCACTTCCTGCATTGTCGACATCAGGGCTTCCTGAAAGTGAAAAATGATGCGTCATTCTACACATTTCAGCCGTTTTACGATGTTTTTGGCATAACAGAACGACAGTGAGAGATCGTCATCACAAAAATAAAACAACGTTGCATTTTTTTATTGAAGTTACAGAGGGAACTGCACATTCTCGTATGAAACCGGTTACCTATCGTTTCACAGCCTTTCATAAAAAAAGCATAACGTTCATAAAAAGTGGTTTCACAGGAGCCAGGGCTTCTGAAAAACATTCATAACCCTATGAATCTGAGAGAGTTGTACACATGTCTAAAAATTTTGCAGCAATATCACAGTCGATTGTGGATGCCATCGGCGGCGCACAGAACGTTGCGGCAGTGACACACTGCATGACGCGCCTGCGCTTTGTGCTGAATGACGAATCTGTTGTTGATGCCGCCACACTGAAAGCCATTACCGGCGTGATGGGCGTGGTGCGCAACGAAAAACAGTGCCAGGTGATCATCGGTAATAACGTTTCTCAGGCGTACGCTGAAGTGCTGAAACTGCTGCCGGAAGGCTTCTCAGCCAGTGACGACAGCGCTGCACCGGCGAAAAATAAAATCACCCTGAAACGTATTGGCTCCGGCATTCTTGATGCGCTGATCGGCACCATGTCGCCGCTGATCCCGGCCATTATCGGTGGTTCAATGGTGAAACTGCTGGCGATGATCCTGGATATGACCGGCGTGTTCGACAAGGGCGCTTCCACGCTGGTGATCCTCAATACCATCGGCGACGGTGCGTTCTTCTTCCTGCCGGTGATGGTGGCGGCGTCGGCAGCGGTGAAATTTAAAACCAATATGTCGCTGGCGATTGCGATTGCCGGGATCCTTGTCCATCCGGCATTTATCGATTTAATGGCGAAAGCGGCACAGGGGCAGAAAGTCGAATTTATTGGCATTTCCGTCACGGCGGTGAAATACACCTACACCGTTATTCCGGCGCTATGCATGACCTGGCTGCTGTCTTACATTGAAAAATGGGTCGATCGCATTACACCGGTTGTCACTAAAAACTTCCTCAAACCGATGCTGATTATGCTGATTGCCGCACCGATCGCCATCATGCTGATTGGTCCGCTGGGCATCTGGATCGGTACCGGGATTTCAGCGGTGGTGTATACCGTTCACAGTTATCTGGGCTGGCTTTCTGTCGCCATTATGGGCGCGGCCTGGCCGCTGCTGGTGATGACCGGCATGCACCGCGTATTCACGCCAACCATTATTCAGACCATCGCGGAAACCGGCAAAGAGGGCATGGTGATGCCGTCCGAAATTGGCGCGAACCTGTCACTGGGCGGTTCTTCACTGGCGGTCGCGTGGCGTACCAAAAACCCGGAACTGCGTCAGACTGCGCTGGCCGCAGCGGCTTCAGCGATTGTCGCCGGGATTTCCGAACCCGCCTTGTACGGCGTGGCGCTGCGGCTGAAACGTCCGCTGATCGCCTGCTTAATCAGCGGCTTTATTTGCGGTGGCGTGGCGGGATTAGGCGGACTCGCCAGCCATTCGATGGCGTCGCCGGGGCTGTTTACCAGCGTGCAGTTCTTCGACCCGTCGAATCCGATGAGCATTGTCTGGGTGGTGGGCGTGATGGTCCTCGCGGTGGTGATCTCCTTCTTCACTACCTTGCTGCTCGGATTTGAAGATATTCCGGTGGAAACCGTGGCGCCAAAAAATACAGCGCCGGAATCAACGGCTTCCGCCTCCTTTGCGGTTTCGCAAAGCGCAGTTAAATAAATTAAAGGAGAGGATTTTACATGTCAGCATCAGCATTTCCTGAAGGTTTTTTATGGGGCGGCGCGATTGCCGCAAACCAGGCCGAAGGCGGCAGTTTCGAAGGAGGCAAAGGGCTGACCACGGTAGATATGATCCCGCATGGCGCGCACCGTCTGGCGGTAAAAACCGGTCAGGAAAAACGTTTCTCCCTGAAAGACGACGAGTTTTATCCGGCGCATCAGGCGATTGATTTCTACCATCGGTACAAAGAAGACATCGCGCTGATGGCAGAAATGGGCTTTACCGTGTTCCGTACCTCAATTGCCTGGAGCCGTCTTTATCCGAACGGTGATGAGCTGGTGCCGAACGAGGAAGGTATCGCGTTTTACCGCGACGTATTTGCAGAATGCAAAAAGTACGGCATCGAACCGCTGGTGACGCTGTGCCATTTTGATGTGCCGATGCATCTGGTCATCGAATACGGCTCGTGGCGTAACCGCAAAATGGTGGAGTTTTTCGCCCGCTATGCGCGTACCTGTTTTGAAGCGTTCGACGGGCTGGTGAAATACTGGCTGACCTTCAACGAAATTAACATCCTGCTGCACAGCCCGTTCTCCGGTGCCGGTTTAGTCTTTGAAGAGGGCGAAAATCAGGAGCAGGTGAAATATCAGGCGGCGCACCATGAGCTGGTGGCCAGTGCTTTAGCGACAAAAATTGCCCATGAAGTGAACCCGGAGAATCAGGTCGGCTGTATGCTGGCTGGCGGGAATTTCTATCCGCAAACCTGTAAACCGGCTGATGTCTGGGCGGCCCTGCAAAAAGACCGCGAGAACCTGTTCTTCATCGATGTGCAGGCGCGTGGCGAATATCCGTCATATACCCGCCGCGTCTTTGCCGAAAAGGGCGTTAACGTCGTGACTGAGCCGGGCGATGACGACATCCTGAAAAACACCGTCGATTTTGTCTCGTTCAGTTACTACGCGTCGCGTTGTGCGTCAGCAGACATGAACGACAACAACAGCAGCGCGGCGAATATTGTTAAATCGCTGAAAAACCCGTACATCGAGGCCAGCGAATGGGGCTGGGGCATCGATCCGCTCGGTCTGCGCATCACCATGAACATGATGTACGACCGCTATCAGAAGCCGTTATTTCTGGTCGAAAACGGCCTCGGCGCGAAAGATGAAATCAACGCGCAGGGCGAAATCAACGACGATTACCGCATCAGCTATCTGCGCGAGCATATCCGTGCGATGGGCGAAGCGATCACCGATGGCGTTCCGCTGATCGGCTACACCTCATGGGGGTGTATCGATCTTGTCTCCGCCTCGACCGGTGAAATGAGCAAGCGCTACGGCTTCGTTTATGTCGACCGCGACGATGCCGGTAATGGCACGCTGGAAAGAAAGAGAAAGAAATCGTTCTGGTGGTACAAGAAAGTGATTGCCAGTAACGGGGGGGATCTGGGCTAATGCCGTAACGGGGAATATCCGCAGACCGGGTATTCCCCGTTACCGGAAGGTATTAATTAATCATTTCATTTACTGAAGTTATTTTCGTCATTATTTATTATAGTTTTAACGTTATTATTTCCTGTAACAAACATGCAATATAATTATCCCATTGCATCCACTCTGCTATTCTTTTTCTCCTTCTCCATTAATTCTATTTTAATTTCACCCTCTGTCACGCGGGGAAATTTGCCTGTTGGCTCAGCAAATTAGGTAAAAAGAGTGTGATCTTAATTGCAGAACCTGAGCATGCAAATTGCAGCTATTGTTCGCAGGTAATAAAAAGCAGCGAATAATATGAGTTAATGCATTTTAACATCAGGAGTGATGAATGAAAAAGCAATGGAGCAGGGAACAGGCGGCTGCGTGGAGTGAGCAACAGGGCTGGATTTGCGGATTTAATTATCTGCCGCGCACGGCGGTTAACTGGACCGAACTGTGGCAGCATGAAACTTTTGATGCGCCGGTGATTGATCAGGAACTCGGCTGGGCACAGGAAGCGGGTTACAACCAGTTGCGCATCAATCTGCCGTTTATCGTCTGGCAGGCCGATCGCGACGGTTTGCTGGCGCGCATCGATCAGTTTCTCAGTATTGCCAGTCGTCATGACATCAGGGTCATGCTCACGCTGATGGACGATTGCGGATTCTCCGGCGACGAGCCGTTCCTCGGGCCGCAAAAAGCACCGGAACCGGGCAAACATAACAGTCAGGCGGCTGCCAGTCCGGGGCGGGATGTGGTTTGCAACCGCGATATGTGGCCGGAGGTGGAGATTTATGTGCGCGACATCATCCGTCATTTCCGCACCGACGACCGTATTGCCATCTGGGATTTGTACAACGAACCGGGTAACCGTGGCACGTTCGCCACCGGACTGGAAGAAACGATGTATGACGAAAAACTGGAAGGATTTGCGCTGGAACTGATGCGTAAGGCATTTGTCTGGGCGCGCGGGGAAGATCCCGTCCAGCCGCTGACCGTCGGTGCCTGGCATTGTTCACAGGATCCGGACCAGCCGGAAAGCGAGTTTTTCACTCATCCCATCGATGTGGCGGCGGCTGAACTTTCTGACGTCATCAGTTTCCACGCGTATGTCGCCACGCCGAAACTTTTACAGACACTGCGTTTCTGGCAGAAATTCAACCGCCCGATGTTATGTACCGAATGGCTGGCGCGCCATGTCGGCAGCGTGTTTGAGGAGCAACTGCCGCTGTTCAGCGCGTTCAATGCGGGCTGTTATCTGTGGGGATTAGTGCGCGGTAAAACCCAGACCACGCTGCCGTGGCCCTCGGTGCGCAAGGGCAATCACGATTATGCCCATTTATGGTTTCACGATGTGCTCGACGAATACGGCATTCCGTTCCGTCGCGCCGAAATGGAGCTGGTCCGCCGTTTAACGCGCATTAAGAGTACAGGTTGATTATTCAGGTTTTGACATGCTGAATTATTATGCTGCTGAAACAGCATTATGTTTCCATGTTACAGGCCGAAATTTGAAAGAAAAGGCGTCCGTTGGCATCCGGGAAACTGCGTGCTGACGGACTTTTTTTTACTTCATTAAGTTGTTCATATTTTTTCGTGATGAATTCCCCTAAAAATTTAAGTTTTGTCAAAAACGGGCGATAAAAGAGAAGTACCGAATGGGTGACTGACAAACCCTGTCAGTGAGTTATGGATAATCACCACATCACCTCACTGTAGCTTTAGGATTAAACGATGGCGCGTCGCGTAAAGTGCCGCTCGGCGGAGCGGCTGGTTGATATATTAACGGAGCTACACCTGAATGGCGTTGTTAAACGCAATTCACTTATGGAGAAATTCTCAATCACTGAACGGACGGTCTATCGTGATTTGAATGCACTGTCGACGGTCATTGAGCACTGTGGCGAAGGTGAATACCGGCTTTCATCCGCTCTGCAATCGACACAAACGGAAAATTTGCATCATTCGCTGGCAAAATTTTTGCAGGCTGACAGTTACTTCCCCGAACGTGGAAGTGATTTTTGGCAGTATCTCGATGCCCGATTGAACGAAAAACATATCAGCATTCAGAATGCCAGCCCTGAACATACGTTAAAGGCCGATCTTCGTCGTCATTTCCCGGCCATCGAGAAAGCCATCAGACAGCGGAATCTCTGTAAACTGACCTATAAAGGTAAAGACCGGGAACTCCACCCGTACCGGCTTATCAATCAGCACAATATCTGGTATTTACAGGCGACAGATAAAGGGAAGCTGAAATCTTTTTCACTGAGTCAGATCGAGTGGCTGGATATTAAAAAAGAAACCTTTATTCCTGATATTACGGTAATGGCTTTACTGGAAAGCAGTCAGGATCCCTGGATTAGCCGGGAAGGCTTTGACGTGAAACTTCATGTGAAAGGACGCCATGCTCATTATTTCAAAAGACGTGACTTACTGCCTGAACAGAAAATGCTTCAGGATGACGGAAATGGTGTTGTCGTGAGTTGCCGGGCTGCGCATGAAAATCAAATATTACCGCTGATACTTTTCTGGTTGCCTGAGATAGAAATTCTTGAACCTTTCTGGCTCAGGGATGCGCTTTTCCGTTTATTAAAAGGCTACCTGTCCTCAGCTGAAAAATCCTTACTGCCCGCAGAGGCAAAATAATTTAAATAACAATGGAGATGTATTATGGCAATTCCTCTAATCATTTTAGGTGCCGCAGCAATTGCAACTGCCGTCGGCGGTAAAAAAGCGTACAAAGGCTATCAGGACAAATCTGAAGCCAATGAGATCCTTGAGGGGGCTAAAAATCGCTATGACAGTCGCAAGAAAGCCTTCGATATCGTCAATGATGACGCTTCCCGCAAACTTGAACGCCTGGGTAAAAAAGAATTAAGAATTGGCGAGGAATTCCGCGAGTTTGACACCATAGCTAAAGAACTTTTGGCAAAAATGGAGCAAGACGGCCATACCCAGTTGCGTCTGGAAATACCACAGCATCGTTTAAACAAGATTGAGAAGCTGGCTATTTCGGCGACCGAATATCTCGGAACTGTTGTGGGGGCCGGAACATCAGGTGCAGCGGCCGGATTCGCTGTTTACAGTGGTGTCGTGGCGTTTGCGGCGGCCTCCACCGGCACACCTATCGCAGCACTCTCAGGTGCAGCAGCCTATAATGCCACGATGGCTGCCATTGGCGGAGGCTCGCTGGCGGCAGGCGGTTGGGGTATGGCCGGTGGGGCGATGGTATTGGGCGGCGCGGTGGTTGCACCCATCCTGATGATCGCCGGCTGGGCTTATGCGGCACATGCGGAGAAAGCACTGGAAAATGCACAGGATGTCGCCCGTCAGGTGAGATCTGCCGTAGATAAAATGAATCTGGCCGAGTCGCATCTTAAAGTGGTGAATAAATATGTTGATTCTATTTATACTTCCTTGTCTCAGCTTCACACCCTTTTTGCGACCTATTTCACCCCGCTGAAAGAAATGCATCAGAAAATTCTCGAGCGTCGTAATAACAATATTCAGGATGCTATTGAAGACTCTGAAGAATGTCTGCGTATGATTGAGAATGGTTACATGCTGGCGGCTATTATGACTGATGTCATTACCACGCCGTTATTTAAACCAGTGACCAATGAAAAAAATGAAGCTGTTATTGAGAACGGTGTCGTGCAATTGCAGACCGATACGGATGGGATCAACGTGCTGAATAAACACGCACTGGATAAGGCGTTGGCTAAATCCGAAGTGGATAGCGCGAAATATACCTTAAAAGCTTAAAACTGACCGGGCCTGCGTGCCCGGTATTTTTCAGAGTGGCTATTTATACAACAGGTGGCATTATCCTATGGCGACGCAGGAAATAGATTGGGGAAAGGAATTACATGAGACTGTGGTGAAAAGTCTCGCAACATCATTTGGCCTTGATTTTCTGCTGCTTAAAGATCAGGACGGCGGTGATGTTAATACGATTCAAAATGTCCGAAAGGGGATTTACGCTACTGAAGAAGAACGCACGCGGTATGAAAACCGTGCAGCCTATGATCCTGATGTCTACCATCAACATGCAAACTATAAAAAAAACAACGCCAGCGTCAGTGCGCAGCGCAAAGCCGGGACATTAACGGACAGCTACACGGGCGAAACGCTAAAGCCCAATGACAAGGTGCATCTTGACCATATTATTGCCGCCAACGAAATTCATCATGATGCGGGTCGGATCTTGTCAGAACTGAACGGAGCCGATCTGGCCAATGATGACAGCAATCTGACGCCGACCGGAGCAACGCTAAACACCTCTAAAAAAGCACAGCCGATGTCGGATTTCGTGAAAAAATTGCAAAAGGAATATCAGGTTAATCAGCAGGAAATCGCGACCTTAAAAAGTCAGCCGGTGCTGACGGAGAAACAGCAGAAGCGCCTGCAAAGTCTGGAAAATAAGTCTAAAGCAGATTTTGAACGGATGCAGAAAGCAGATGAAAAAGCACGGGGGCGTTATGAATCAGAAGTCAACCTCAGCTATTACACCAGCAGCAAATTTGCCCTGAATGTCGCCAGTGCGTCGTTATCAACCGGATTGCGGATGGGAAGCCGTCAGATGCTGGGGCTTATCCTCGCAGAGGTCTGGTTTGAAGTTCACGAACGCATCCCTTCCCTCTATGCCCGCCAGCGTAAACGCTTTGATGCCAGAGAATTCCTGGGTGATATCGGTGAAACATTGGTCGCCGCATGGGAACGGGTAAAAGCAAAATTTCTTGATTTTCTCACGGCCTTTAAAGACGGCGTATTGGGTGGCGTGCTGTCGGCTATCACCACGACGTTGTTTAACATTGTTTTCACTACGAAAAAGATGCTGGTCAGATTGATCCGCGAGATGTGGAATAATCTGGTTCAGGCATTCAAAATCATGGTGTTCAATCCGGATAATCTGCCGCCAGGCCAGCAGGCCAAAGCAGCGAGTCGCGTGATAGCCGCGGGAATTGCCGTCGTAACGGGTGTGCTGATTAATGAATATCTGGCGAGCGTATTTCTGTTCCCGTTCGGCCCTGAACTTGCTGCATTTTGCAGCGCACTGGCGACGGGGATCCTCACGCTGACCATGAATTATTTTCTGGAAAGCAGTGCTCTGATGCAAAAACTATGGGCATTCCTCGACAGATTCAAGGATAAATATCAGAAAGCGGTAGACTATTTCCAGAATGTGAATGCGGAGCTTGATCGTTATATTCTGGAATTAACCCGGATTGAGTTTGCTATGGATGCGGATGAACTTGCCGCATTTACCGGACATTTAGGGTTGATCAATGATGAAATTTGCCGCGGATTGCTGCTGAAAGCAGAGGCGGAGAAACGCAATATCAGTCTGCCTTTTGAGGCCGGAAATGCACAATCCACCCGAAGCTGGCTGAGTTCTTTATGAGTCTGACGCCATCTTTTCCCTGTAATCAGTGCGGTGCCTGTTGCCGCCATGTTCATCGGGCAGAGGAAACGCGCTATCTCGATCGCGGTGACGGTGCCTGCCGTCACTACGATGATACCCGCCGCCAATGTAAGGTTTATGACCAGCGCCCGCTGATATGTCAGGTCGAAAAACAGTTTTTACTGAATTATCAGCAGCAATATAGCTGGCCTGAATTTATCGAACTCAACCAGATAGCCTGCCGCGTACTTGAGACGTTGTAATCATCAATACGCGCGGGGACAGGCTACCTGCACCGGTATTTCATCTCCGGCACACTTCTTGCTTAACCTGATCAACCTCTGTCTGATATCAGGTTCCTCTATGTCCCTTTCTGCCCTTAGTTTCGTACTGGCATCGAAAAAAAGTGAAATCATCTGCCTGCAACAACTGCTGGAGATGGGCAAGCTGGTCGGCGCGGTCAGCCAGCTGATCCATGTGCTGCAACGTGAGCGGGGCACGGCGAACATCTATTTATGTTCGCACGGCAAACTGTGGGCGGAACAACTGAGTGAGCGGGCGTTACAGGTTCAGATGGCGGAACAGGCGGTGGACCAGCAGTTGCTTGCGCGGGATCTTAACGGACAGAGCATGGGCAATGCGCCGCGTCTGTTCAGCCGTATCGCTGCCGTCTTACACAGCCTCAGCACATTGCCGGTGCTGCGCCGTCAGGTGCGGGCGCTGGATATCAGCCAGCCGGAAGCCATGCGTCAGTTCAGCGAGGTTATCCGCACGCACCTGGCGCTGGTGTTTGAAGCTGCCGATATTTCGGGTGACCCGTCCATTTCACGGGCGTTACTGGCGATGTTTAGCTTTATGCAGGGTAAGGAACTGGCCGGGCAGGAGCGTGCATCAGGCGCTGCAGGGTTTGCCGCGCGGCACTTCGATGACGTGACGCATCAGTTGCTTTTAGATCTGATCGAAGGTCAGGAGCGGTGTTTTCAAACCTTCAGGGAATTTGCCGATGTCCGCTGTCTGGCGCTGTGGCAACAACAACTGAGCGCCGACAGCAGCGAGTTCGAGCGCCTGCGCAGGATTGCCTGCACCCGAACCACCCCGGCAGATGACGGCCCGGATGCTGCGCTGCGCTGGTTTGAGGTGACCACCGTGCGTATTGACGGCATGAAAGTGGTGGAAGATTTACTGGAAGACATTCTGATGGAGTGCTGCCGTGAGCGGATCCGCCAAGCGCAGGCGTCGCTTACCCTTCAGCAGCAAGATATCGGAGAAATGCCGCAGCAGGAGTCGCATTATTCGGCGCTGATGCCGCCGCAGCTCAGCCGTTGCGTACTGGAGCTGGTCGAGCAGCAATCCCGTCAGTTACAGGCGCTTGATGCCGAACTGGCCGGGCTTCGCGCCACGCTGGCTGAGCGAAAACTGGTGGAACGTGCCAAAGGGTTGCTCATGCAACACCACGGCCTGACCGAACCGCAGGCGCATAAAACTCTGCGTGATATGGCGATGAACCAGAACAAGAAGCTGTCGGAGATTGCCGAAGCGATGCTTGCGGTATCGGCTGTATTAGGGAAGAAAGGCGACTAATCCCTAAGGAGTATCTGCACTGTCCGTGTGCCATTGTGATGTGCACTGCGTGCTGTGGCGGTGCACCAGGCGGTCAGGCGAGTGCGGGAAATGCGCTAACCGGCTGATTTTATTGCGATGCGCGAAGTTGGCATACAAGCTGCATTGTTTTACAACATAAGGACTAAACCAATGGCGGTTTAGTCAGGATTACGGATAAAGGCGTCCGTCAGCGTTCAGGAAACTGAGCGCTGACAGGACGCTTTTTTTTTGCTCATTTTTCAACATTACAGGAAGCCGCAATGACGCAAGACGATAAAAAAACTCCGGGGCAATTCTCCCGCCGCCGCTTTATTGCCGGCAGTGCGGTGCTGGGCGGCAGCATGATGATGCCGGGCTTTATGAACAGCGTCTGGGCGGCCGGTTCAGATGCGCCCGAGAAAAAAGAAATCCGCGTCGGGTTTATTCCGCTGACCGATTGTTCGTCCGTGGTGATGGCGGCAGTGAAAAAGTTTGATGAGAAGTACGGCATCAAAATTATCCCCAGCAAGGAATCAAGCTGGGCGTCGGTACGCGACAAACTGGTGTCCGGTGAACTTGATGCCGCGCATGTGCTTTACGGGCTGGTGTATGGCCTGCAATTGGGCGTGTCCGGCCCGCAGCATGACATGGCGATGTTGATGTCGCTCAACAATAACGGGCAGGCGATCACGCTTTCAAATCAGCTGAAACAGGCCGGTGTCACCGATGCGGCTTCGCTGAAAAAAATGGTCGATGCCAGCGCCAAAGGCACCTACACCTTTGCGCAGACATTCCCCACCGGCACGCATGCCATGTGGCTGTATTACTGGCTGGCGAACGCCGGTATTCACCCGTTTAACGATGTGCGCAACGTGGTCGTACCGCCGCCGCAAATGGTGGTGAACATGAAAATCGGCAACATGAGCGGTTACTGCGTCGGTGAACCCTGGAACCAGCGCGCCATACAGGACGATATCGGTTTCACCGCCGCCACGTCACAGGAGATCTGGCCGGATCATCCGGAAAAAATTCTCGGAACGACGTCCGCCTGGGTCGCGGCCAATCCGAATGCCGCCCGTGCGCTGACCGCCGCCGTGCTTGATGCCTCACGCTGGATTGACACCTCCGATGCCAACCGTACCGAAACCGCGCAGGTCGTCGCCGCACGCGCCTACATCAATACGCCGGTGGCAACGATTCAGGGGCGGATGCTCGGTGATTACGAAAACGGACTGGGCAAAAAGTGGAAAGATGCCCACAGCATGCGCTTCTTCAACGACGGCGCAGTCAACTACCCGTATCTCTCCGACGGCATGTGGTTCCTGACCCAGCACAAACGCTGGGGATTGCTGGACAAAGATCCGGACTATCTGGCGGTGGCCAAAAAAATCAATCGCATTGACGTCTACAAACAGGCGGCGACGGCGGTCGGCGGCATCAACCTGCCGTCCGGGGATATGCGCAGCAGCACGCTGATGGACGGGAAAGTCTGGGACGGCAGTAACCCTGCTGAATACGCCAACAGTTTTGCCATGAAACGCTAAGTGAGGTCGCCGATGTCCATGAATTCAAAACCTAATGTTATCGCGCTGACCGAACCGGTGAGTGCAGAAATTGTACCGATCGCCCCGGTAACGCAGAACGCCGCGCTGCCGGTCCGCGCCGCCAAAACGGCTTATCTCGCCCGGTTGCGCGTGGTGATGCACCGCGTGTTGCAAAAAGCCATTCCGGCATTGCTGGGCGCCATCGTCGTGATCGCACTGTGGCAGATTGCCGCGCTCAGCAGTAAAGGGTTTCCGACGCCGCTGAAAACCTGGGAAGCGGCCAAAGTGATTTTCGCCGATCCGTTTTACATCGCCGGACCGAACGACATGGGCATTGGCTGGAACGTACTGGCATCGCTCAAACGTGTGGCGATGGGCTTCGGGCTGGCGGCACTGATCGGCATTCCTGCCGGATTCCTGATCGGGCGTTTCAGTTTTATCGCCAGCATGCTCAATCCGATCATTTCATTGCTGCGGCCGGTCAGTCCGCTGGCGTGGTTACCCATCGGTTTACTGCTGTTCCAGCGCGCGGAACCCGCCTCGGCGTGGACCATTTTTATCTGCTCGATCTGGCCGATGATCCTCAATACGGCTGAGGGCGTAATGCGTATTCCGCAGGACTATCTCAACGTCGCGCGGGTGCTGAAACTCAGCGAATTCACTGTAATGCGTAAGATCCTGTTTCCGGCGGTACTGCCTTACATCCTCACCGGTGTGCGTCTGTCGATTGGTATCGCCTGGCTGGTGATTGTTGCCGCCGAAATGCTCACCGGCGGTGTCGGGATTGGTTTCTGGATCTGGAACGAATGGAACAACCTCAACGTGGAAAACATCATTATCGCCATCCTGCTGATTGGTGTGGTGGGCATGGTGCTGGAGCAGGGGCTGATGGCCATTGCCCGCCGATTCAGTTACGACAACCGTTAGGAGCCTGAGATGAAAAACGACAAAGCCATTATCCGCGTGCAGAACGTCAGCCAGAGTTTCCCGACCGCGAAAGGGCAGTTTCTGGCGCTCGACAACGTCAGCTTTGATATTGCGCAGGGCGAAACGGTCAGCCTGATTGGTCATTCAGGTTGCGGAAAATCCACCTTACTGAATCTGATTGCCGGGCTGAGTCGCCCGACGGAAGGCGTGTTGCTGTGTGATAACCAGGAAATCACCGGCCCCGGCCCGGAACGCGGCGTGGTGTTTCAGAACCATTCACTGCTGCCGTGGCTGACCACTTTTGAGAACGTGGCGCTGGCGGTGAATCAGGTATTTAAAGGGGTGATGAGTAAAAGTGAAATGCGTGACTGGATTTCGCACAACCTCGACCTGGTGCACATGGGGCATGCGGCTGACAAACGTCCGGGTGAGATTTCCGGCGGAATGAAACAGCGGGTGGGCATCGCCCGTGCGCTGGCGATGAAACCGAAAGTGTTGCTGATGGATGAACCTTTCGGCGCGCTCGATGCGTTAACCCGTGCACATTTGCAGGATGCGGTGATGGAGATTCAGTCGCGCCTGAAAACCACGATTTTGCTGATCACACACGACGTGGACGAAGCGGTACTGCTTTCAGATCGCGTAATGATGATGACCAACGGCCCGGCAGCGAAAGTCGGCGACGTGTTGCAGGTAGAACTGGCGCGCCCGCGCTCACGGCTGGCGCTGGCGAACGATCACCTGTTCCACCAGTACCGTCAGCAGGTGCTGCAGTTCCTGTATGAAAAACACCGGTCAGTTGCCTGATTCAGCAGGCGGGATAAGCGCAATGGATAAACCCACCCTGATAGTGATTGGCAACGGAATGGCGGGCGTGCGGCTGGTGGAACGGCTGTGCGAGCGTGCGCCGGAGCGTTACCGCATTGTGATCATCGGCGAAGAAAAACAGCCTGCGTATAACCGCATTCTGCTCACGCCGGTGCTCGCCGGTGAAAAACAGTTTGATGACATCGTGACCCATGATGCGCAGTGGTACAAACGTCACAACGTCACGTTTATCGCCGGTGCGGCGGCGACAGAAATTGACCGCACTGCCCGCAAGGTGCGGGCTGGCGGGCAGATGTTTGACTATCACCATCTGGTGCTCGCCACCGGTTCGCGGCCTTTTATGCTGCCGGTGCCGGGCGCACAACTGCGCGGTATTCACGGTTTCCGTCAGCAGCAGGATGTGGAAAACATCCTCAGCGGAGATTACGCCGGACAACCGGTCGTGGTGGTGGGCGGCGGTGTATTAGGCGTGGAAGCCGCTGCCGCACTGGCGTTGCGGGGCATGCAGGTCAGCCTGTTGCATCGCGGCAACCATCTGATGGACAGCCAGCTCGATGAACATAGTGCAGAACTGCTTCGCGCCAGCCTCGCCACGCGCGGCATTACGTCCATTTTACAGGCGCAGACCGTGGCCTATGCCGGTGACCCTGCCGGGAATGTACGGGCGGTGAGGCTCAGCGACGGGCGTGAAATTCCCGCGCAACGCGTGGTGGTAGCTGCCGGTGTCCGGCCCGATATTGCCCTGGCGCAGGCCGCCGGACTGGACTGTGATCGCGGCATTCTGGTCAGCGACATGCTGCAAACCTCCGACCCGGCTATTTCGGCCATTGGCGAATGTTGTCAGCAGGGGGAACTGACCGCCGGTCTGGTCGCGCCGTGCTGGCATCAGGCTGAGGCGCTGGCGGCCCGTCTGGCCGGTGCACCAGTGGTTTCTCCGGTGATGCACACGGTGCCGCTGCGCCTGAAAGTGACCGGCATTGACGTGTTCTGTGCCGGTGAACTGCACGGCGGCGACGGCGCACAAATTCACACGGTATCTGACCCGGTTGACGGTCATTACCGCCGCCTGTTGCTGCGTGATAACCGGCTCACCGGCGTGTTGCTGTGGGGTGATATCAGCGACGGACCGGAATATTTCGCCCGCATCAGCCATCCCGCCAACTGCCAGACGCCATTGAGCATATTCAGCCCCGGCGATGAACCGGCCATTAAATCAGAACAGTTACCCGCCGAGGTAACGAGGAGCACTGCAATGTCGAAACCCGTATTAGTCATGGCCGGACACGGCATGGTTGGCCACCATTTTCTGCAACAACTTGTCGAGCGTGAACTGCATCTGCAATATCAGGTAATTGTGTTTGCAGAAGAAAAATCACCGGCCTACGACCGGGTGCATTTGTCCGAGTTTTTCTCCGGTCGCAGCGCGGAGTCGCTGTCGGTCGTAGAAGAGGGTTTCTTTGCGTCGACCGGCATTGAACTGCGCCTCGGGCACAGCATCGGTCATATCGATACCCGTCACCGTTTTGTGGTCGATCATCAGGGGCGGCAGACGGCTTACGATTTGCTGGTGCTGGCGACCGGTTCTTATCCGTTTGTCCCGCCAATTCCGGGCAACGATGCGCCGGGCTGCCTGGTTTACCGCACGCTGGACGATCTGGCGGCGATTCAGGCCTGCGCTGCCACCGGCAAAACCGGTGTGGTGGTGGGGGGCGGTTTGCTGGGGCTGGAAGCCGCAAACGCGCTGAAACATCTCGGGCTGCAAACGCATGTGGTGGAATTCGCCCCACGGCTGATGGGCGTTCAGCTTGATGAAGGCGGTGCGGCGATGCTGCGCCGTAAAATTGAAGCGCTGGATGTGCAGGTCCATACCGGCAAAGAAACCCGCGCTATTGTGGCCGGAGAAGCCAGTCGTTATCGCATGGAGTTTGCCGACGGCGGTCATCTCGAGACCGATCTGGTGCTGTTCTCCGCCGGTATCCGTCCGCGGGATCAGCTGGCAAAAGAGTGCGGGCTGGAGGTCGGGCCGCGTGGCGGTATCGTGATTAACGATCAGTGTCGTACCTCTGATCCGGCCATTTTTGCTATCGGTGAATGTGCCTTGTGGAACGGGCAGATTTTCGGTCTGGTCGCCCCCGGCTATCAGATGGCGCGCACGCTGGCCGATACGCTTTCCGGCAGCGAGGTGGCGTTTAAAGGCGCGGACATGAGCACCAAACTGAAACTGCTGGGCGTAGAAGTGGCCTCAGTCGGCGATGCACATGGCCGCACGCCGGGCAGTCAGAGTTATAGCTGGGTCGACGGTCCGGCGGAAGTGTACAAAAAAATCGTGGTCTCGCAGGACGGCAAACGCCTGCTCGGCGCGGTGCTGGTCGGCGACAGCAACGAATACAGCACGCTTTTGCAGATGATGCTTAACGATATGCCGCTGCCCGCCAGTCCGGAAAACCTGATCCTGCCCGCCAGCGCCGGTGCAGCGCCACAAACGCCGGGCGTCGCGGCATTGCCGGACGGTGCGCAAATCTGTTCCTGCCATAACGTCAGCAAATCAGATATCTGTGACGCGGTGAAGGGCGGTTGCGGCGATATGGCGGCGGTCAGAGCCTGCACTAAGGCGGCGACAGGTTGCGGCGGCTGTGCAGCGCTGACCAAACAGGTGATGGAATTCGCACTCACCGAAATGGGCGTTGAAGTGAAAAAAGACGTCTGCGAGCACTTTGCTTATTCCCGTCAGGAAATTTATCACCTGGTGCGCATGGGCAATATCCGCAGCTTTGCTGAACTGATTCAGAAACACGGTCACGGCAGCGGCTGTGAAATCTGCAAGCCGCTGGCGGGATCCATTCTGGCATCCTGCTGGAACGATTACCTGCTCAAACCGCAGCATTTGCCGTTGCAGGACACCAACGATCGTTATTTCGCCAATATTCAGAAAGACGGTACCTATTCCGTGGTGCCGCGCATTCCGGCTGGTGAAATCACGCCTGACGGGCTGATCGCCATCGGTCTGGTCGCCAAACGCTACAACCTCTACACCAAAATTACCGGCGGGCAGCGGGTGGATTTATTCGGCGCCCGCCTCGAACACCTGCCGGAAATCTGGCAGCAACTGGTGGACGCCGGTTTTGAAACCGGTCACGCCTACGGCAAATCGCTGCGCACGGTGAAATCCTGTGTCGGCTCAAGCTGGTGCCGCTACGGTGTACAGGATTCCACCGGCCTGGCGCTGCAACTGGAGAACCGCTACAAGGGGCTGCGCTCCCCGCACAAAATCAAAATGGCGGTCTCGGGTTGTACCCGTGAATGCGCCGAAGCACAAAGCAAAGACGTGGGCGTGATTGCCACCGAAAAGGGCTGGAACCTGTACGTGTGCGGCAACGGCGGCATGAAACCGCGCCACGCTGATTTACTGGCGCAGGACATGAGCACGGAAGATCTGATCCGCACCGTAGACCGCTTTCTGATGTTTTACATCCGTACCGCTGACCGCCTGCAACGTACCAGCACCTGGATGGATAATCTCGAGGGCGGCATGGATTACCTGCGTCAGGTGGTGCTGGAAGACAGTCTGCACATCGGCGCAGAACTGGAAAGTGAGATGAACGCGGTGGTCGGCACGTACCAGTGCGAATGGCAAACCACGCTGGCAGATCCGGACCGGCTGGCGCTGTTCCGTCCGTTCGTCAACAGCAGCGAGCCGGATGAAGCGGTGGTGATGGTGACGGAGCGACAGCAGGTTCGCCCCGCGACGTCGCAGGAACGCGCCGGTCTTTCCTTCAGCGCCGTTTCTCAGCCGGTGATGGCGGTGCAGGGCTGGGTGGAGCTGTGCGATCTCAGCGCCATTCCGGCCAATGCCGGTATGGCGGCGCGGCTGGCTAACCGGCAGATTGCGCTGTTCCATTTGCCGGAGCATCCGCAGCAGGTTTTCGCGCTGAGTAACCATGAGCCGGACAGCGATGCCAATGTGCTGGCACGCGGGCTGGTGGGCGATGTGAAAGGCGAGCCGGTGGTGATTTCGCCGCTGTACAAACAGCGTTTCCGTTTACACGACGGGCGCAGCGTGGACGACGCGCAACTGGCGCTGAGCGTCTGGCCGGTGAAAGTCGAAAATGGCCGTGTCTGGGTGCAGGAACAGCCGGGGGTGAAAACCGCTGAAACCATTGCGACGGTCAGCGTATGAAAAGACCTCCGGCAACAGCACCGGCGCTGACCACTTGTGCTTACTGCGGCGTGGGATGTGGCGTCAGCATGGAACCGCAGACCGGGGGTTTCAGCGCCCGTGGTGATAAAACGCATCCGGCTAATCACGGACGACTGTGCGTAAAAGGCAGCGCGCTGGGAGAAACGCTGGGGTTGCAGGGGCGGTTGTTACAGCCGGAAATCGACCGCCAGCCGGTAAGCTGGACGCGGGCGCTTGATACGGTCGCGCAGCGGTTACAGGCGGTGATCGACGAACAGGGGCCGCAGGCTGTGGCGTTTTACGGTTCCGGCCAGTTGCTGACTGAAGATTATTATGTCGCCAATAAACTGATGAAAGGCTTTATCGGCGCGGGAAATATGGATACCAATTCGCGGCTGTGCATGGCCTCTGCCGTGGTGGGTTACAAACGCGCGTTCGGGGCCGACGCGGTGCCGTGCAGTTATCAGGATCTGGAACGGGCCGACTGCGTCTTGCTGACCGGTTCGAATACGGCATGGGCACATCCGGTGGTGTATCAGCGGCTGGCGCAGGCCAAAAAGGACCGGCCGGAGATGCGCATTATTGTTATCGATCCGCGCCAGACCGCCACCTGTGATATCGCCGATTTGCACCTGGCGTTACGCCCCGGCAGTGATGCGGCGCTGTTCTGTGGTGCGCTGAACGCGATGGCGGAGAGCGGAAAACTCGACACCGCTTTCCTGCAACGCCATACACAGGGGGCTGAAGACGCATTGCGGGCGGCACGGGACTGGACAGTGGCGCGTACCGCCGCGTATTGCGGATTGCCTGTGGATCAGTTGCTGGCGTTTTATCAGATGTTGGGCGACAGCCAGCGGCTGGTGACGCTGTATTCGATGGGGATCAATCAGTCCGGTTCCGGCGTGGATAAATGCAACGCCATTATTAACCTGCATCTGGCGACCGGCCATATCGGGCGCGAGGGGTGCGGACCGTTTTCAATCACCGGCCAGCCGAACGCGATGGGCGGACGGGAAGTCGGCGGACTGGCGAATCAGCTGGCGTCGCACATGGGCTTTACGCCGGAAGATATCAGCCGCGTGGGGCGGTTCTGGCAGAGTGACAACGTCACACAATCAGCCGGACTGAACGCCGTGGAGTTGTTCCGCGCGGTGGAAGAAGGCCGGATAAAAGCGGTGTGGATCATGGGCACCAATCCGCTGGTGTCGCTGCCGGATGCCGACCGGGTACGGGCCGGACTGGCGAGCTGCCCGCTGGTGATCGTCTCCGACATTATGCGCGACACTGATACCACCCGTGCCGCGCATATCTGCCTGCCCGCGCTGGGCTGGGGCGAGAAAAACGGTACCGTGACCAATTCTGAACGTTGTATTTCACGCCAGCGGGCGTTTCTGCCTGCACCGGGTGAGGCGAAACCGGACTGGTGGATCCTCAGTCAGGTCGCGCAGCGTTTAGGGTTTGCAGAGGCATTTTCGTATCAGCATCCGGCAGAAATTTTCCGCGAACATGCTGCGCTTTCCGGTTTTGAAAATCACGGTTCGCGGGCGTTTGATATCAGCGGGCTGGCGCAGCTTTCGGATGAGGAGTGGGACACCCTGCAGCCTGTGCAGTGGCCGGTGAATGCCGCCAATCCGCAGGGCACGGCGCGGCTGTTTACGGATAACCGGTTCTTTCACCCTGACGGCAAAGCGAAACTGATCGCCATCACGCCAAGGCTGCCGGTAAATTCGCCGAATGCGGCGTATCCGCTGATCATGAATACCGGCAGGGTCCGCGACCAGTGGCACACGATGACGCGCACCGGTAAGTCAGCGCGTCTGATGCAGCACATCAGCGAGCCGTTTTGTCAGTTTCATCCTGATGATGCGCCGCATATCCAGCCCGGTGATCTGGTACGCGTTGCCTCCTCGCACGGCTGGTTGTTGCTGCGCGCCCAACCCGACAATCTGCAACCGCGCGGCAGCGTGTTTGTGCCGATGCACTGGAACAGCCGGTTCAGCCAGCAGGCGCGGGTCGATGCACTGATTGAAGCGCATGTTGATCCGCTGTCGGGACAGCCGGAAAGCAAACATATGCCGGTCAGCCTGAGCCGCTGGCCTGCCGCGTGGCAGGCCGAACTGTTTGTGCGTGGTGAAAATATTACGCCACCGGTGACCACTTACTGGAGCCTGATCACCCAGCCGGGTGTGACCCACTTTACACTGGCCGACTCTTCGCTACCGGCAGACTGGATGGCGTGGCTGAAGGAGTCTTACGCCACGGACAACCTGCTCTGCCAGACCGCGCAACTGGGCGATGACGGTTTCAGCCTGCTGGCCTGGTCTGACGGCGCGTTACAACTGGCGTTCTATGCCCGCCGCAGGCCGCCGTCACCCGACCGGCAGGCGGTGCTGGCGGCATTCACCACACCGCCGCACACGGCGCAACAGCGTCTGGCGTTGCTGGCAGGCCGTGCAGGCCGTGATAAAGCGCCCGCCGGTGCCATCATTTGTAGCTGTTATTCCGTGGGGGAAATCCCGATCACTGAAGCCGTCCGCCAGGGATGTCACAGCGTGCAACAGCTTGGCGAAAAACTCAAATGCGGCACAAATTGCGGCTCATGCATTCCTGAACTCAAAAAAATCATTGCCGGTCAGCTCGCCACGCTGACGGCGGGAGACAGCCAATGAACAACATTCCCGAAAGAACATTACAGATGCAGCAGATCGCGCAAATTCTGGCGGGTGCCCACCGGCGTAATCCGGTGTGTCGCGGTGAAGTCTGGCTGGTCGGCGCGGGGCCGGGGGATGTCGAGCTGCTGACCCTGAAAGCGCTGCGCGTGATCCAGCAGGCGGATGTGGTGGTGTTTGACCGGCTGGTGTCTGAGCCGGTGATGGCGCTGATCCCGGACGAGGCGCTGCGCATTGATGCCGGTAAATCGACGCGCAATCACACGCTGGGACAGGAGGAAATTAATCAGTTGCTGGTCAGTCTGGCGCTGGCCGGGCATCGCGTGGTGCGCCTCAAAGGGGGGGATCCGTTTGTGTTCGGTCGCGGCGGCGAGGAGATGGCACATTGCCAGCAGCACGGCGTAAGGTGCCACATCGTGCCCGGCATCACGGCGGCGATGGGGTGTGCGGCATCCACGGGTATTCCGCTGACCCACCGCAGTCTGGCGCAGTCAGTAAGGTTTGTGACAGGTCACGGGGCACAGGGAGAGCCGGATGTTGACTGGCGGGCGCTGGCCGAAGCGCGTCAGACGCTGGTGTTTTATATGGGCATTGCCAACAGCGAAACCATCAGCCACCAGCTGATGGCGCATGGCTTACCGGGGACGACCCCGGTCGCCGTCATTGAGCGCGGCACCCGGCCGGAACAGCGGGTGCTGACCGGCAGGCTGGAAACACTGGCAGACATGATCCTTACCGGACAGGTGCAAACGCCTGCGCTGCTGATTGTCGGTGAGGTGGTGGGGATGTACCGGGGAGAGGGGCAACGTCAAGACCGTGGGTTGCCACTCACACCGGCCCAAAGCGTTTTAACCGAACCTCTTTGCAGTCCTGCGTTTTTTTAACTGCGCGCTAACGCTGGCTGGCTATGCTTCAGTTACCGCAGTGACAGGCTGGAAATCTTGCCGCTGCGCGGTGCCTTCTCCCGGTCCTGGAGCCTTTGTTCTCCAGGCCGCTCCGTTCAGCAAGCTTTCTGAATCGGCAGCACGCACAACTCCCCCGCACGATCATCCGAAAAGCTTATGCTTAATTGATCCATCTATATCCTTTTTTGTTAGTGGCATCGACCTCATTCCTTATGCAATCCTCTGACTCACAAAAGAAAAAAAATCAAATCTCCTGCTTTGTAAATTTGGGGCGCAAGCCCTCTGCAGACTATTCATAAGGAAAAACGATGGCCGCTATTCAGTTTAATCAACGTCAAATGACAACAAGCAAAATTGCTGCCGGGCTGGTTCTGGCAATCAGCACGCTTTCCACCTTTGCCGCCCATGCGGACCAACTGGCGGATATCAAAAAAGCCGGTGTTGTGAAAGTCGCGACTTTCGATTCCAATCCGCCGTTTGGGTCTGTGGATGCGAAAACGCACGATATTGTCGGCTATGACGTCGATTTCGCCAAAGCGCTGGCGAAAACCCTGGGTGTGAAATTGCAACTGGTACCGACCAATCCGGCCAACCGTATTCCGTTGTTGCAGTCCGGCAAGGCGGATCTGATTGTGGCTGATATCACCATCACGCCGGAACGCGCGAAAGTGATCGACTTCTCCGTGCCTTATTTCGTCACCGGCCAGCAGTTCCTGGTGCCCGCCGGATCGCCGGATAAGCTCGATGCGTATGCTACGGCGCGCATTGGCGCGGTGAAAGGCACCACCGGTGAGCAGGAGTTGCATAATCGCTTCCCGCAATCCCGCGTGCTGTCTTATGACGATATTCCGCTGGCGCTTTCCGCTTTACGTAACGGCAACGTGCAGGCGATTACCCAGGACAGCACCATTCTGGCCGGTCTGCTGGATGGCGCGCCGGACAAGGCGAAATACAAAGTGTTGCCTGAATTGCTGAGCAAGGAAGAGATTGGCGTTGGCGTGAAAAAAGGCGAAACCAGCCTGCTGAAAGTGGTCAACGACGAGCTGCTGAATCTGGAGAAAAACGGCCAGGCGGTCAGCATTTATAACGTCTGGTTCGGCCCGCAGACCAAATCTCCTCAGCCGCGTCTGTTCAAAATCGAAGCCAAATAATCTGTTTTATGCAAGGTAAGGCACATGCCGCAAGACACTTACTCAACCGCAGCAACGTCTGCGGTTTTTTCACATTCATCCGCCGGTAAAACCGCTGCCGTCGAATTTCGTCAGGTCAGTAAATCTTTTGGTCCGCATGAAGTGATCCGCAACGTTGATTTGCGTGTGGACAGCGGCGAAGTGGTGGCCGTTTGCGGGCCTTCCGGCTCCGGAAAATCCACCCTGATCCGCCTGATTAATCAGCTTGAATCCGCCTCAGGCGGCGAGATCCTGATCGACAATCTGCCGACGCGAAACCTCAAAGGTGCGGCATTACGCCAGTTGCGCACGCATATCGGTTTCGTGTTTCAGCAGTTCAATCTGTATGCCCATCTCACCGCCGAAGACAACGTCAGTCTGGCGCTGATCAAAGTGCATGGCTGGAAGAAAAGTGAAGCGCGGGAAAAGGCGCGGGCGCTGCTGACGCGTGTCGGGCTGGGGGATAAAGCGCGGCATTATCCCGAGCAGCTATCCGGTGGTCAGCAACAGCGCGTGGCAATTGCCCGGGCGCTGGTCACCGATCCGAACATTATTTTATTTGATGAACCGACTTCAGCGCTCGATCCGGAAATGATCGGCGAAGTGCTGCTGGTGATGCAGGAGCTGGCGAAAAGTGGCATCACCATGATTGTGGTGACGCACGAAATGAGTTTTGCCCGTGAAATCGCCGACCGGGTGATTTTCATGGATGGCGGAGAAATTCTCGAACAGGCGCAGCCGGAAGATTTCTTCCTGCGTCCGCAACATCCGCGCGCGCAGCGGTTTTTGCAGAAAGTATTGTTTCCGCTGCATCCGCAGGCAGGAGCAGAGCGATGATCTGGCATCCTGACTGGGCGGGTGTGCTGAGCGGTCAGCCTTTGCAATGGATTATCTCCGGCTTTCTCACCACGCTGTATGTCAGCCTGGCGGGAAGTCTGATCGCTACGTTACTGACTGTGCTGCTGATTGCGCTGCGCCTGAGTACCTCGCGTATTGCACGCGGCGCGGTGGCGGCGTTCGTCTCTGTTTTCCGTAACACGCCGCTGCTGGTGCAACTGCTGTTCTGGTATTTCGCGGCGTATGGCGCGCTGCCGCAAAGCTGGCGTTTTTACATTGGCGACAATCATCCGTGGGCGACGTTTCCGGGCAACATTGCCTGGCTGACGCCGGAATTTTTGTGTGCGGCCTGGGGGCTGGCGCTGTTCACGGCGGCGTTTCTGGTGGAAGAAGTGCAGGCGGGTCTGAATTCCGTGCCCAAAGGCCAGACTGAAGCGGCGATTTCGCAGGGGTTTAGCCGCAAGACATTGCTGCTTTCCATTCTTTTGCCGCAGGCGCTGACCAATGCGTGGCAGCCAGTCACCGGCCAGTATCTGAATCTGATGAAGCTTTCCTCGCTGGCGACCGGCATCGGTTTTTCGGAACTGACGTATCAGGTCAGTCAGATTGAAAGCTATAACGCACACGCCTTCGAAGGGTTTGCGGTCGGGACATTGCTGTATCTGGCGCTCGGGCTGATCCTCGGCGGGCTGATGACGGCGTTTGGTCCGAAACGTCCGCAGCGCAGGCCGCAGGCGGCAATGACGGAGGAAACCCGCGATGGAATTTGACTGGTCTGTTTTGCAGGATAATTTCACTTATCTGCTGTGGGGAAGACTGGCTGACGGTGAGCCGGGCGGGGTGTTGCTCACATTAATTATGGCGGCATCGGCGGGCGTTCTGGCGTTACTGGCCGGGGTTTTGATGGCGGCACTGGCGTGGCGTTTCGGCGGCTGGACGCGAAAAATTCTGTTTATCTGGGCGTCGTTTATCCGTGGGATCCCGCTGATTTTCGTGATTTTTTGGCTGTATTTCCTGCTGCCGGTGGTGTTTGGCGGATCGATCCCCGGTCCGCTGACGGTGATTCTGGCACTGGCCTGGTTTACCTCGGCGGCGGTGATGCATTCGACGCTGGCGGGTCTGGAAGCCTTGCCGCGCGGGCAAACCGAAGCGGGGATCGCGTCCGGCATGAGCTACGGCAAAGTGTTGTTGTTCGTGCTGTTACCGCAGGCGTGGCCGAATCTGCTGCCGTCCTATCTCGGACTGCTGATCTCACTGGTGAAAGACACGTCGCTGGCGTTTATCGTCAACGTGCCGGAACTCACCACGGTGGCCGGACAGGTGAACAACCGGGTGCAAATTTACCCGGCAGAAATCTTCCTGCTGGTCGGACTGATGTATTACCTGCTGTGTGTGACGCTGGCGTATCTGGCGGGGAGGGTAGTAAGAAAAAACAAAACAGCGTGAACGATTAAACAGTTGTAAGTGAAGGATAAGGATATGGATAACCGGGAGCCGTAAATAACCTCCGGTTATCCAAAATGAGTACAATAAAAATCAGCTCTGTTTTTTTATATCCTTACCCCATAACTTCAACCAAGGCGCAGTTTCAAAGTCTTTGGGGTAATTACTTTTTTCTTCCTCCTCGTCTGCAAATAAGTCGCGGAAATTTTTAACAAATCGTTCTAATGAGCTTAAATCTGGTGTGTAACCTCTATGTGAGTAGTTTAGTATTGGAAGCACACTTCCTTTGCTTTGTTCCATTTGTGCCATAAATGCATGAGCGCTTATATAGCCCGTAAGTTTTTCATCTAATCTGTACCAGCTATTTTTTTCATAGAAGTCAGGGCTAACTGCTTTATTATTGTAAAGATATAACGTGGCATAAGAATTTTTAGCGTTAGTTGAGATCGGAAAATGGGGATCCATGTTGTTCACGATACTGGCTGAATAATGCTTTGCAATATCACGTAATAACCTGGGTTTGACATGCCGGATGAATATTTCATAGGGAATGTAGGCCCACGCTGACCAGAATTCCATTAAAACAGAAAATTCTGCACTTTCCAGAATTTCAATATTGTCTATGACATGCAGGCTGCGTGAATCTGGCATTGAAATTTTTAATAAAAAACCAGAATATTCTTTAACCTTATTGAGCAAGTTTTTATATTCTGTATCAGATATTGCTGCAACTAAATCACAGGTGCTTCCATATTTCAAATCTTCGGAGCCCCATATTATACCGTGCACAGCAGCATACTTCAGTACGTATGAAGGGTCGAATGCAAACGCTGTACGTTGTTCTGCTTCGGCCTGATTGTGTATTGCTGACCACTTTACGGCTTCAACATCGTGGTCCAGTCGTTCGCTTTCCGGCCAATCTTTGAGATGATTTTTGCGGTCATTCATTAAGAGTTTTTCTAACCATTCCGCATTTTTTCGCACTTCAGTTTGAGTCCAGCGAACAAAAGATTCATCTGGTTCAATGATCTTTTGCTGCAATACAACGATCGGTGCGGCTCCTCTATGGCAGTTTCCTTGTAAGCAGGCCGCGGTATTAACATCTTCCTGCAATGCTGTCATGCGCACACGCAGCGCCTTTGTTTGATCTTGACTGTTACACGCAAAATGTTCAAAGCATGATTTTTTTAGCGGATTGCTTATATCATTGAAAATAAACTCTTTGGTTCTTGTATTAGGACAAGCCAGTGTTGTTCCCACTGCTCTTAATGCTTCACGAAAGTCTTGACGCGGTAAATTATGCGTGCCTTTTGCACTTACTACGGCAATTCTTGGACGCATCCAGATATAAAACTGATCTAAATCATCCCTGTCTTTAGGTTTATTATCCGAAAGATAAACTCTTCCTCCGTGGTGCGGTGCTTTAAGCACATCAACTCCAAGACCAGCAGGATATTCTGAGCAAATCCAGGACCAGTTTTCCTGATCCCCGGTTAAAACGATGCGTCTGCGTTGACTACCGTCCAGTAATGCATCAATAACAATAACCAGCGAGGTATCGTTTAAAACGGAATTACCAAAAAAATTAGGTTCAGAAGTATTATCACGATATTTCTTTATTCTTTGACCTATGTTGTTTTGATTACGCAGATTGTTATCCTGATTACTCACCGGAGAAAAATTATCTCGTGAGAGCGCATTCATGGTGTCGAATACATTTGCCGCCTCGGAAAATTGCTCCTCCTCTTGCCATGATTCACCCCGTATAAGCCATTCATGGGGCAGTGATTCATGAGCCAGTAATGTTTCAAGTTCTGAATAGGGGGCGCTATAAAGACGTTTTATCATTTTCCGTGCAGGTGAAATAACGGAAACCGTCACATTGCCATTGGTTTGAAAACGATGTTTATAGCCTTCAAGAGGATAGATAACAGGGATCTTTCTTGTATTAGCTTCATTCTCAAGGCCTTTTGCTTTGGAAACAGCGTCTTGCACTCTTGGTGCAAATAACCAGCTAAGCCTTTCAAAAGCCGGTAAACAGGGCAGCCAGAGTTCGCCGATAGTAATGTCTGTTTTTTTTAGCAGTGAGTGAAATCCCCCCTGATGGTCGTGATCAATGTGGCTTAGAACAACCACATCAAGATCCTCACTTCCGTCTTCTTTTTTATGGTCATTCAGGTGATCGGTTAAAGCTTGAGGCAAAGAGACACCACCGTCATATAACAGGCGAAAGGCGACTTTACCATGATGGTGAAGCTCTACCAGATGACAATCACCATGGCCAACCCCAAAGGTTATAATCTCGAAACTGTCTGCTGGCAATGTGGGTATAATCGAGCTCATCACAATTCCCTATAATTTCAATTATTTACTTGTTTTCATGTATCACAGATATTGTTTACATCAAATGCATAAGTGGTGATTATTAATCGATAATACGCACATTCCGGACTGGAATCCAAAACCCCGCCTGTTTCGGGCGGGGTTTTGGAGCGGAAAGCCACGGTAAAAATGCGTTTATTGTCTTTTGCTGACCGAGGTTAATTCCGTATCCACACTCAGATCCCGGTCAAACCATTTTTCGGAAATCTTCTTCAATGTGCCGTCTGCCCGTAATTCACCGAGTGCGACATCCACTTTTTGTTTCAGCGCTTCTCCGCGCGCATCTTTTCTGAATGGCAGGGCGACCTGTTTCAGGCCAAAGGGTTCTCCGACGACTTTCAGCGGCAGATTTTTACGCTTGATTTGCCCGAGCAGGATCACCTGGCCGGAAACATACGCATCGACTTTTCCCTGCGCCACGCTGTTAACCACCACATCCATACCCTCAAAGGTCACCAACCTGATTTCGTTTTTCGGGTCAAATTCTTTCAGGACTTTGCCATAGTTCGAACCGAGATCGGCGGCGACCGTTTTCCCTTTCATGTCCTGTAAACCGTGAATAGTGGTGTTGTTTTTACTGACTGCCAGTTGCGCCGCAGAGTAATAGTAGGGCGCTGAATAATCATATTTCTTGCGCCGCTCCGGCGTGTCAGCAAAATTGCCCACGGTATCCACTTTGCCGGTTTCCAGAGAGCCAAGAACGCCCACCCAGTCGGAGGTTACCCATTCAACTTTGTAGTGGATCTTGCCGGCGACGGCGTTGAGAATATCCGTGCTGAATCCTTTGATGGTGTCGCCCTCTTTAAAATAGTGCGGATAACCGTCCGGTGTCGCGCCCACCCGCAGAACGGGTTGATCATCCGCTTTGACGGCGGGTTTATCGCAGGCAGTCAGTAAAAGGGGAAGGGATAAAATAGACAGTGTTAACAATCGCATATGAAAATTTCCTGTTTAACCGGCATAGGGTTTGCCGAGATGTTTTTCGAGGCGACGTTGTAACTCACTGAAAATGATGGTCAGCGCCCAGTAGACCAGCGCCACAGCGAAATACGCTTCGAAGAATTTCAGCGACTCTGTGGCCACCATTTTTCCTGCAGCCAGCAGTTCGCTCACGCCTAAGGTGAACGCCAGTGAGGAGTTCTTGATCAGGCCAATATAGACGTTGCCGGTAGCCGGAATCGCATTGCGGCAGGCTTGCGGAAACAGGATACGGCTGGAGGCTTTAAACATGCTCAGCCCGGAGGCCAGAGAGGCTTCCAGTTGCCCTTTATCGACGGAGTCGATAGCGGCACGGAAGATTTCCGCCAGATAGGCAGACGTGTTTAAGCTTAAACCGAGGATCACCGCATTCATGGCACTCAGTGAATTCATCGAAGGGATAATTTGCGGCAGACCAAAATAAATAATCAATAACTGTACCAGTACCGGCGTACCACGAAAGAATGAAATATAAAGATGCGCGAAAGCCGCGGGTATTTTACCGGCCCTGAGTAATAAGGCGAAAATAATGCCCAGAACGGTTGCCAGCAGAATGGAAAGAAATGAAATCAGCAAAGTCACGGGAAGATAGACGAGGATCTGCGGAATAACGCCGAGCATATAAGGGAAATCAAAATTCATTGTGAAAAGTTCCGTTTACGGCCATCAGGTAAAATCATGTAAAAAAGAACGGGTGCGGTTTCCGGAAACGGTCTGGAATATTTTTGCCGGTTCGCCTTGTTCGATAATATGACCGTGCTCCATGAAAAATATCCGGTCAGAAACATTGCGGGCGAACCCCATTTCATGCGTGACGATCATCATGGTTAAGTCGCGACCGGCCAGCCCTTCAATCAGGTTCAGCACTTCACGGCGCATTTCGGGATCCAGAGAAGACGTGGGCTCATCAAATAAAATCACCTGCGGATCAACGGCCATTGCGCGGGCGATACCGACGCGCTGCTGCTGTCCACCGGAAAGAGTGCCGGGATAGGCTGCCGATTTGTGCGCCAGCCCCACCTGCGCCAGCAATTCCTGACCCCGTTCCCGCGCCTGCGCTTTATTCAGTTTTTGGGTAAAACGTAAGATCTCAGTGATATTTTCCAGTGCGGTTTTATTTTTAAACAAATTGTAGTGCTGAAAAACCATGGATGTCTGGCGGCGAAAATCGCCCGTTTGTTTGCGGGTAAGGGTTGCAGCATTAATGTGTTTATCACCAATCTGCATCAGGCCGGAATCCGGCCTGACCAGCAAATTCAGCGAACGTAACAGGGTGGATTTCCCGGAACCCGAAGGGCCAATAATCGATACCACTTCCCCTTTTTTTACAGTGAAATTAATATCCGACAGAGCAGGGAACTGGTTAAATGATTTATTCAATCCGCTGACCGTTATCATGCGTACTCCCGCACAGAAACAAACTGATTCTCCGGCTCACTTAACCCCAGATTCCCCCGCAGGGTCTGTGCCTCATAGTCCGTCCGGTACAATCCCCGCGCCTGCAAAATCGGGATCACACGGTCGGTGAAATCATCAAACGCCGTCGGGGTGCCGCCCCGGACGATAAAACCGTCGGCCGCACCGGAGGTAAACCAGTGTTCCAGACCGTCGGCGACATCTTCGGCGGTACCGGAGAAGGTCGGTCGTGGTGTCGCGGCTTCCAGTGCGGCCTGACGCAGGGTTAATCCACGTTCACGGGCGTTGCGTTTGATCTCATCTGTGGTGCTGCGGAAGCTGTTTTGCCCCAAATCACCGATGTCCGGGAACGGCGCATCCGGATCGTATTGCGCAAAATCGTGATGCTCAAAGTAGCGGCCAAGATAATCCAGTGCGCTTTCCAGCGTCACCAGTTGGGCGGTTTCCTGATATCGACGTTCAGCATCGGCAGGCGACTCACCGATAATCACGCTGATGCCCTGAAAGACGCGGATGTCTTCGGCGGCACGGCCGTTTTCCACCAGCTGACGCTGTACATCGAGACGAAATGCGCGGGCCAGTTCGGGGGTTTCCTGACGGGTGTAAATGGCGTCAGCGGCTTCGGCAGCAAAGGCTTTGCCCTGTTCCGACGCCCCGGCCTGAAAGACGATCGGACGGCCCTGCGGGGAGCGTCCGACGTTCAGCGGCCCCTGCACCGAGTAGTATTTGCCGTGATGATTGAGTGTGTGCAGTTTCTCCGGCACAAAGAACTGACCGGTGGCTTTGTTGCGCACAAATGCATCTTCTTCCCAGGAATCCCACAGCCCTTTCACCACGCTGACGTATTCACTGGCGATGCGGTAACGCTCGTCATGTTCCGGGTGCTTATCGCGGGAGAAGTTTTTCGCCGAGCCTTCCAGCGGCGAGGTCACCACGTTCCAGCCCGCCCGGCCACCGCTCAGATGATCGAGGCTGGCGAACTGACGCGCGACGGTAAACGGCTCGCTGTAGGAGGTGGATAAGGTGGCGACCAGTCCGATTTTGCGGGTGACCAGCGACAGGGCAGAAAGCAGGGTAATCGGTTCAAAACGGTTGAGGAAATGCGGAATAGATTTCTCAGTAATATAAAGTCCGTCGGCGACAAATAAGAAATCAAATTTAGCCTGTTCAGCTCGTTGCGCTAATTGCTGGCAGAACTGAATATTAATACTGGCATCAGCAACCGCATCCGGATGACGCCATGCAGACATATTTCCGGATGCGCCCTGAATAATGGCACCCAGGCGTATTTGTTTTTTCTGACTCATTGTTTCATCCTTAAGAATATATTATTCAGCCGCCGTTAAACCAGCGTGCGTAATTCAGCGATGGAGCGCACCAGTGGCGCCTGCTCCTGTGCTTCGAATGCCTGCTGGTTGAGAATTTTGCGCAGATAGACCAGTTCGACACCCAGCGGGTTGGTCGCGGTATGAAATGGCTCATAACCCCGTCGCTGATATAACCCGGTCAGCCACGGATGTTTCACCGCCGTTGCCAGATACACCGCCGGTGATTTCAGCGTGTCACGCAAAAACGTCTCTTCCACGTAGCGGATAATTTCATTGCCAAATCCCTGGCCTTTGGCATGTTCTGCCACCGCAAACCAGTGCACAAACGGCCACGGTGCAAGATGATTTTTTGCCGGTGTCCACAAAAAACGGGTGGTCAGCGTCGCCGTCAGTACGCCGTCGTTTTCCAGCACATAGGTGGTTTCATTGCGGATAACATCCCGCACGTCTTCAACGCTGGCGCGGGTGATGGTGAAATGAATGTTATGTTCCAGCAGCGGCGCGTAAGCCTTTTGCAAAAGGCTGTGCAGCGCCGCTGCTTCAGACTCCTGAGCAAGGCGGATCACGTGGCTCATATCCAGTTCCTGTTGTTCGCAACACATCGTTAACAACGATTATTAAAGTCAGGAACAAACGATGTAAAACAACAATAGTTGCTATGCAGTTGCGGGAGATGGAATAGGGGATGGGGTGGCCGCCCATACGGGCGTTAACTTCAAAGTCAAAACCGTGGGCGTCGGCCCACACCGACTTGGGGGGCGGCCTGCCGCCGCCCCCCAAGATCCCCCGGGCTCTTTCACTAATACCGCCGGACGAGGTTATAAACCGCGCTGACAATCCGTTTCGTCAGCATGGCGGTGAGGCTCATAACAAATTTTCCTGACGTTCCAGCCAGCGGGTGTGGCTTTTTTCATCGAGAACTTTTTTCATGTACAGCGTGGTGTGTCCTTTGCCGATGTCTCTTTCGAAGACCGGCTGAAAACCCAGTTTCAGGTACATGTCACGCAGCCACGGATGGCTGGTGGCGGTGCCAAGCGAGTAAGCCGGGGCTTTCAGTTCGCGGATCAGAATGTTGTCTTCCAGCCAGTCCAGCAGCTTTTTGCCGAGACGCTGACCGGCGTAATCCGGATGCGTGCCTAACCAGCCAATATGCGGCAGGCCTATGAGTCCCGGCATTGCACCCCACGGGAAGCGCAGGGTGACCGAAGCCACCATCCGCTGGTCATCAAAGAGCGCAAACACTGCATGATCGTTGAGATGTTGTGTCACGCTTGCCAGATCGGCGGTGGCAGCATCAAACTGAATCCCGAGTGCTTTGATTGGCGCATAGGCGTCCAGCATCAGCGCCAGATAATCGTGTTTATCATCCAGCGTCAGCCGCCTGAAATGTTGTGTCATAACCCGGATCCCTCAGAAGAAGTCAGATGACCGGACTGCACGGCAAAGCGGATGACCTCATCAACTTTTTGCGCGGCGCGGCCGGTGTAATGAGCCGGATCTCACCCGTGGTCAAGATCCCGTTCAGTAATATTGGCCGCCAGCACCGGATGTGCAAGCAGAACAGTTTTAAAAGATGGCTGTTTTTCAAACTGAAGCGTATTCCGGTGCGATCAAGTATGACGCGCACGGCGTGTATTTAGGCGCGATGTATACCCAGGCGTATAAAGCGTCCCGCTTCGGTTCTGTTTCTGATGTATACGTTTTGAATGTTTAAGCCGTGTCTGAGAAGTAAAAAAGGCGATGTATGTTGCCTTTTTTACTATCACGCCAGGCACCTGTCAGGTGCTTATTTAATCCGGACTGCTTTTATGCATGCACAGGGGGGAAAGCTTTCTCCAGAGATTTAATGAGGTCAGAGAAGAAGGTGTTATTTAAAGAAGTTTTATTATAAATCATATAGACCGGTAACTTTGGAAGATTAAAATCTACAGCTACCGGACGTATCTCATACTGATTTTTGTATTGTTCATAGGCATGGAGAGGAACGAACGCCAGAGTATCAGTAGCTTCAATAATGGGCATCGCAGATCCGACATACCCGACAGAATAGCGGATTTTCCTTTTCATTTTTGTTGTCTTCTCAAGTTGCCTGGCGAAATTAATTCTGACCAGGCTTTCATTATTAACAAACGTGAAATCTTCCTTCATCAATTCCTCCGGCAACGCTTTCTCATTAACTCTTGGGTGATTTTTAGCACATATCACAACCAAAGGTTCTTCGTACAGCAAAAATGTATTTCGGGATAAGTTATTGTGCGGGTTTATATCAAATACGATGTCCGTTTTACGGAATGTCAATAAATCGTCTATTGTCGAAAGAGAATTTCCTGCGGTGGTATGAACAACCTTACAGTCCGGCGCGATCTTAGCGACCTGCCTGATTAAAGGTCCCAGAATAGTCAGGGATAAATAGGGTGGGCAGTTGACAGCCAGGCTTGTAATGGTTGACGGGCTATCAATCTCCTGGAAACGGGCTAATAAATTATCATAAGATTCAAACAATTTATCATGAATGCTATTCGCCGTTGTTGTAGGGAAAAGGCTTTTCCCTTGCCGGACGAATAATGGATCAGAAAAATGATCTCGTAAGCGTCCCAGCGCCTGACTGACAGCCGAGGGGGTGAGCCCCAAAATATTGGCCGCTTTGGTAACGCTGCCATGAATGTAGACAGACTCAAACATTGTTATTAGATTGAGGTCAAAGCCTTTAACAGCATTAAGACGTTCGGTATTATGAGTTGCTTTCATATTTTTCTCACTTTGTTGTACAGAAAGATAAGGTCATTTAAACCCGTGCACTTAAAAGTGTAGTTTTGAATTCTGATTTTTCGAGATATTAAAAATAACTATGAAATTATTTTATGAAAAGATGGTAAATTCAATAATTTACCCATAACCATCATCATTTCTACATGCGCTATAAAGCAGGGGTGGTTGCGTTATAACTTTATAATATACCTGATGGCCGACGCTACTTTTATTAATGAATTTTTAATTATCATGGTGTTATTAAAATCGATTAGGAGTTTTTTTATAAGGTAATTATTTGTTATGACACATGTAATTCGAATCCTTTAACAAACTTAAAGAATCTTTCAGTTCACTGTGTTTATTTCATGGCTCGTAATGTGAATAATGCGTCTCCCCTGTTTATGGATTCAGGGAATTAAATCACGATTTCAATGGAGATATATTTTGAAAATTAACACATTTTTTAAGATGAGCGTACTGGCTGCCGGCATGGTTGCCGCACTGGGCGCAAACGCGGCTGACGGCACCATCAACGTTGGCGGTACTATTATTGAGACCGGCTGTCAGGTGGATGCTGCCAGCATCGCAGCTCCAGTTGCTCTGGGGGACATGGCGTCTACAAGTTTCCCAACAATTGGTTCAATTTCTGCCAAAAAAGATATTAACGTTGTGCTGACTGAATGCCCGGTAACTCAAAGTGGTGTATCGCTGATTGCACTCGGTGCTGCCGATGCGACTAATAATGAATTACTCGCGCTCAATGATGAATCAACTGCAGCCGGTCTCGGTATTGCTCTGTATAACATGGATGGTTCATTGATCCCGATGAATTCGTCCTCTGCAGTTGCATCCATTAATGCTGAAACCGGTTCGGCAACGATTGCGATGCAGGCCGCTGCGATGTCAACGGCAGAAAAAGTTACCGCCGGTGCTTTCACTGCAACCACTAATTTCTCCCTGACATATAACTAATATCCGCTGTTAATAATTAAGTTTTTAAAAAAACTGTTTATTTTTATTAACCCGGTTCAAAGGATTAAACCATATTATGAAAAAATTAAGTTTTGCTGTTGCGATGATGTTGGGTATGGGGTTAACGGGCGCTCAGGCTGCT
The DNA here is from genome assembly GCF_019969905.1 of Rahnella sp. GSA61A. Lineage (NCBI taxonomy): Bacteria > Pseudomonadati > Pseudomonadota > Gammaproteobacteria > Enterobacterales > Yersiniaceae > Rahnella > Rahnella sp. GSA61A. The sequence continues at coordinate 231,388 of NZ_JAHXYO010000006.1, forward strand.
GAAACTGGCACTCTGAATTTCTCAGGAAATGTTACCACGAGGACATGTAGCATTGACAGTGCCAGCCTGAATACAACCCTCTCTTTTGGTAATTTAGCAAAAAATAGCATTTTGAGCTTGGCTGCAATAGGTGATACTAATGCTCAGCTGACAAAGCCTTTTAATATAAAGTTAGTGGATTGTCCGAATGGCACACCTATCTCTGTAAAGTTTGATGGAGATCCGACTTATTTCGATGGGAACGTTCAGGGTTACAGAGATAATAAAACAGCCAATCAGGTGAACATTGCAGCTATGGTTTTTGATGCTGATTCTGGCGCTAAGGTTCTTCCTAAGCAATTTGTTAGCAAGGGTGTTGCTATCGAAGGGGTTAATGACCTGAAATATAATATTTCATTAACCAGATATGCAACTTCTGCAGTAGTCACTAATGCTGGTGATTTTTCCATGGCTATCAACTACACGATGTCTTATGAATAAGATTAATATTTAATGACTGTGGCTCTTATTTTCCTGTGAAGAAAGAGCCATTCTTTATAGAGGGTTAAAATGAATATACTATCTAAGCTGTGTTTAGGTACAGCGTTTTTGTGCGTTTCGATCTCGGCTTCTGCGGGGTTTTCCGTTGGTGCAACCCGCGTTATCTATAATGGTAATGTGAAAGAGGCTTCCCTTTCTGTTAAGAATACAGAAGACTCAAATGTCTATCTTATCCGCTCCTGGGTGAGTTCTGACAAAAAAGGGGAAAAGGTTCCCTTTATTACGACTCCACCATTATTCCGCATAGAACCAGGCCAGGATAATGCTGTGCGTATAACTCAGACATCCTCTTCCTTAGCGCAGGACAAAGAGTCCATCTACTGGCTGAACACGCTTGCCATACCACCTGCGACGAAAGAAAAGAACTCGCTCCAGTTTTCCATTAATACCCGTATCAAATTGATTTATCGTCCGACAGCGTTGAATAACAAAGAGGCGATTGCAAAAGCTTATCAGCATCTGACTTTCTCCCGCTCAGGCACCATTGTCACCGCCAGTAACCCGACGCCTTATTATGTCAGTATGACCAAAGTCAGCATCAATGGTCATGAATTAAAAGACGGCTATATAGTTCCGCCAAAATCTTCATTGAAAATCGATAATGCTCCGGTTGGAAACAATATTAGTTGGCAAGCTATTAATGACTTTGGTGGACTGACAGAAAAAGCCAAAGCATCAATTTAATAAGTCGAGCGACTCAAATCAGGAAAGATTGTGAAGTATGGAAAATAATAATATTAAAAATCGTCAGGGAAAAGACAGTATCAGAATAAAAGGGACTAAAACAAAAAAAGGTATGCTGCAACGTAACTCAGCCGCCCGCTTTTTTTTATTAAAACCCTTATCATTTTTCATATTGTTATCTTTACCCGGATTGACTTTCTCCGCTGAAACTTTTAACCCTGAGATGCTTAAGTCCATCGGTGACGGTGGCGATTTACAAGGTGTTAATCTGGATTATTTCGCCGAAAAGGGCGGGCAAATGCCCGGCACCTATCAGGTTGATGTTTATCTGAACAACCAGCAGGTTGACTCACGCAATGTCGAATTTGTCAGCCTGCCGGATGCGCCGGGTAAACTTTACGGGGCGATCACGCCCGCGGAGATGGCGGATTACGGCGTTAAACTGGATGTTTTCCCGGATCTGAAAGCCGTTGCACCTGACGCAAAGCTGACCAGGCCACTGAGCGCCTATGTGCCGCAGGCCACTGAAAACCTGGATTTAAACCGTAAGCGTTACGACATCACTGTACCGCAAATCGGGGTCAACGTCCGTCCGCGTAACTCGGTTGATCCGAAGCGCTGGGATAACGGTATTCCCGCGTTCATGCTGAACTACAGCTATTCCGGTTCAACAACGCAACGCGATAACAGCGGTCAGTCGCAAAGTAACTTCGTTAACCTGCGCAGCGGGGCAAACCTCGGCGCGTGGCGCCTGCGTAACTATTCGACCTACAGTGATCAATTTACTGAAGGTTCGCACGGCGGTGAAGACACCAGTACCCGTAAGTTTGAGTCGATTAATACTTATGTGCAGCGTGACGTGCGTTTCCTGCAGGGTGGGCAACTGACACTGGGTGAGTATTCCACGCCTGCCGATGTCTTTGACAGTATTCAGTTTACCGGTGCGCAACTGGCCTCTGACGACCAGATGTTGCCTGATTCCATGAACCAGTTTGCGCCTACGGTGCGCGGCATTGCTAAATCTAATGCGCAGGTGACCATTAAGCAGAATGGTTATGTGATCTACCAGACTAACGTGTCACCCGGCCCGTTTGCGATTACGGATTTATACCCGTCGGGCAACGGCGGTGATATGGAAGTGACTGTCACCGAGTCCGATGGATCCGCCACTAAATTCAACATTGCCACCAGTTCCGTGCCGATTTTACAGCGCGAAGGCCGTTTCAAATACAACATGGCGCTGGGAAAATACCGTACCGGGAATGATGACACCGAGACACCGAACTTTATTCAGTTGTCCAATATTTACGGTCTGACCGCACGTACCACCGTTTACGGCGGCGTGCAGTATGCCGAAAACTACCGTGCCGCTAATGTCGGCGTGGGTTTTGACTTAGGTTCAGCGGGTGCGGTGTCATTTGATGCCACGCAGGCCACCAGTGAGTTTGAGGATTCAACCGATACTCAAAAAGGCCAGTCCTACCGGGCGATGTACGCCAAAAACTTCGAGGCAACCGACACTAACCTGCAAATCGCCGGTTACCGTTACTCCACCGAAGGTTACTACGCTTTCAGTGACGTACAGGATTACCAGCAAGAAACTGACAGTGATTTCGATAACTACAACCGCTCGCACAATCAGCGCAGCAAAATGCAGGTGTCCGTCAGTCAGTCGATTGGTGATTACGGTTCGATTTATATCAGCGGCAGCCAGCAGGATTATTGGGGCGGTGACGGTAAAGAACAGCTACTACAGTTGGGCTACAACACCAGCATTTACGGCATCTCTTACGGCTTTAACTACAACTACTCGAAAAATCCGGGTATGACTGAAGCGGATCAAGTATTTGCTTTCAATATGTCAGTGCCGCTCGACAGATTCATCGGGTCCTCAGGGGCATCGGCAACCTACAACATGAGCAGCAAAAAACACGGTTCGACCGTTCAGCAGGCCGGCGTCAGCGGGACGTTATTGCAAGGTGACAACCTCAGTTATTCCGTCCAGCAGGGCTACGAAAATCAGGGCAACGGCGCGTCCGGTAATGCCAGCATGGATTACAAAGGCGGCTCCGGCGAAGGTAACCTCGGTTACAGCTATGACCAGGATACCCGTCAGTGGAGCTACGGCTTGCAGGGCGGCGTGCTGATCCATGAAAACGGCATCACGCTGTCACAACCGCTGGGCGATACCGTGACGCTGGTGAAAGCGCCGGGGGCTGATGACGTCAACGTCGAAAACAACAGCGGCGTGCACACCGACTGGCGCGGCTATGCCGTGGTGCCGTACGCCCAGCCATACCGCAAAAACAGCGTGACGCTGGAAACCGAGAGCTTCGGCGACGATGTGGATATGGACATGAGCAGCCAGACGGTCATTCCAACCCGCGGTGCCGTAGTGCGTGCAGAATTCAAAACCCGCGTCGGCCAGCGTGCTTTAGTGCAATTGCTGTTTATGGGTAAACCGGTGCCGTTTGGTGCCACCGTCAGCCTGCTGGATAACGACAGCACCGTCACCGGCATAGTCAGTGACAACGGCGAAGTTTACCTGACCGGCCTGCCGGAAAGCGGCAGCATCATGGCGAAATGGGGCAACGGTAGCAATGAACAGTGCAAAGGCACTTACTCGCTGACCAGCAGCAATGCCAGTGACCCGTCTGCGCTGATTAAACAAATTACGGCGCAATGCCACTGAGGCATGAGGAAGTAACATGAAGAATTTATATGCTATTTTAAAAAAAACCGGCTTCGGCAAGATGGGAATACGGTCAATACTGGCAGTACTTTTGTTGATCTGTGGTGTGCATAACGCCATGGCGCTGGGTGTTTGTGACTATCCCTCCACATTTGGGAAAGTAACGGTAGATCGTCAAATTACAGCAATGCAAAGCCAGCCTGTAGGCAGCGTGCTCGCAACTAACACCTATAAACAGCTGAATCTACTGGCCAATAGCTGTACCGGTGATTACATGTTAAACAATATTCCAAATACTTCTGCCTTTCCAAATGGTGGTCTAGCAACTAACGGGATTTATAACAGTGGGGTCACGGGAGTAGGAATACGCGTTACTATAAATTATCAACAAGTTTATCCTGTATATATTGTCCAAACCCACACAGGGGATGGCACTACCCCTATTTATCTCTCCAACGTAAAAGTTGAGTTCGTTAAAACGGGGGAGATCGTTCCCGGCAAGGTAACCTCGGGTAATCTGGCTTCAGTTGTGATGGTGGACAGTGCAGGCAACAAAGATGTCTTTAAAGTAAACATAGGCACTGTCGTCATTAAGCAGGCATCTTGCGAAATCACCGGCTCAAGCGCGATCCCTGTGCCAATGGGTGACGCCAAAAAGGAAGATTTTAGTGGCAAGAACTCAACACTCCCCCCGGTGGACATCAAAATCCCTCTGCAATGCTACGCAGACACGACGGTCAATATCAGCTTCGAGGCCCAATCTTCTCTGGGTAATGGCATTATTGATTTGACCAAAGGGGGTGCGGAAGGTGTAGGGATACAGCTAAAACTTAATAGTAAACTGGTTGAATTCGACAAAAAGACATTTGTCACCAAGACAACTCAGGAAGGCGCATTCGACATTCCGCTGACTGCGGCCTATATACAAACTGCTGATACAATCAAACCGGGCACCGCCAATGCGGTGGCGAACTTCACCGTAACCTACGAATAATATGCACTCATAACCGGCGGCTGATCCTTGAGAGATGCCGCCGCACTTCACTCTGGTACTGACCTTATCCTGCCTGACCTTCAGCATCACACTACCGCCTTCAAATAGCTGCCCCAGTAAAAACTGCAACGCCTCTCGGCAAGATTTCTGAACCGCCCACGATCTTGAATCTGAATTCGATTTTAAAAGCGCTCCAGGTCGCCCACCTGCAAAACCTGAGATCCGAAGAAGGGCGCACTTGCTGCGCCCTGGATTAACCCGCTATTCAGAGGTAGCCGCTCTTTTGTATGCAGGCCTTAAGGGCCTTTCAACAAATTCCATTGTAACTGGATTAAAGTAACCAACTTTTTGCGCGGCGCGGCCGGTGTAATGAGCCGGATCTCACCAGTGGTCAAGATCCCGTTCAGTAATATTGGCCGCCAGCACCGGATGTGCAAGCAGAACAGTTTTAAAAGATGGCTGTTTTTCAAACGCCTGCATGGCACAGTCATAAACCAGATGATGTGCAGTTTGTTTACCGGGTTATTGACCGTCAGACCGCAGGATTGCGTTTGTGTGGCATGGTGGTTGATCCGACAGGGGGGGTGCTGGTGGAAAGCCATAACAGCCTGCCCGAGCCTGACGTTAGCCACGGCTGCGATGTGCCGAATTCAGGGAGTTAGCAGGGAGAGGAAGAAAAAGGGCGTCTTTACAACGCCCGGAGATGTTTATGCTATTCGTCTGACGGGGGTTTCTTACCGGGCGTGCGCAACGGACGTTCAACAAATTGCATTGTGCGCTTATCGAAATACCGGCTTGGCCAGATAATCGAAGGCGGCACGCCGATAGCCTGGCTTATCAGCAATTCCCCCTTTGGCCAGGGGCGGGTAAGCGCATTGGCTAATGTGGTTGAACATAAACCCGCAGCGCGTGAAACCGCAGACAAGGTGGTGCCTTTTTTGCGCAGTGCAGCAATGATGTCAGCGGGGTGCCAGTCCTGATTAATCAGGATTTCTCCCTCATGCTGCTGGATGTACGACGTAGGAAACGGCAGGAAAGTCGGACTATGGGGCAGTTTCATAGGTATTCTCCGATGTGATAGTTAACCACCACCGGAGCTGCGAAACTCGTTTGGTGGTGGCTCAGACAAGGTTCGCAGTACCGGTCACATCGGAAGCCGGCCAGCCCGGAGGCTGCCTTGCCTGAGTCACCATAGGATGTACAAATTACAAGCATCTGTATCTGACAGGTGTACGGAGGCAAATACATAATTATTACATATGTATTTCCGATGTGGTATTCAGGCTGCGAAACCTAGCCGCGTATTTTTGACGCGACGAGGCAAATATAACGTAAGGAAGGTTTATAAACCAACTGGATAACGACATAGATGGGAGATGCTTTCCAGAGAAACAGATCTGTTGAAGAGTATTACAGCAGGCTTTTTTATCCGTGAGGACGAAGATAATAAAAGGGCAGGCGCATTGCCGAAAAACCTGTAATACGCCTGCTTAAACACTTTCAATTAGCGTGCCGGACAATCAGCGGGTCGGATGATTGACTTCCACCGGACGCAAATCAAACAGCAAGACTTCTGCCTGGTCGCCGTCCGTGAAGGTGAGTTTATCTTCCTGACGGATACGTGCACCGTCACCGGTTCTGAATTCAATGCCGTTCACTTTGATGCTGCCGCGTGCCACGTGGACATAGGCATAACGGTCAGGGTCAAGGTCGAACGTGGCCTGTTCCGCACCGTCGAAGAAACCCGCGTAAATCTTCATGTCCTGACGCACGCTCAGTGAGCCGTTGTCACCTGTTGGCGAGATAATCAGGCGGAACTGGCCGCGTTTTTCCGCTTCAGGCACAGACACCTGCTGGTAACCCGGTTTAGTCCCATTTTCAGATGGCACGATCCAGATTTGCAGGAAATGCACCTTTTCGTCACCGGAGTGGTTGAACTCACTGTGCGTCACACCGGAACCGGCGCTCATCAGCTGCACGTCGCCGGGGACAATCACAGAACCGGTGCCCATTGAATCTTTATGCTCCAGCGCGCCTTCCAGCACATAAGAGATAATTTCCATATTGCTGTGCGGATGCGCCCCAAAGCCGCGCCCCGGTGCAACCTGATCATCGTTGATGACCAGCAGGTCTGAGAAGCCGACCTGTTTTGGATCCCAGTAACTGGCGAAGGAGAAGGTGTGACGTGAATGCAACCAGCCGTGGTCACCCAATCCGCGTTGTTCAGAGAGACGTTGTTCAATCATGATGTGCTCCTCAGTTTGTCAGGGGGGAAGCGCGTTTGCCCTTCCGATGAACAGAGAATACACGTAAACTAATTTGCTCAACAATGCGGTTGTTTGACTATCACTGTCACGTTTTGGTTGACAATAAATGGCGTGAGAATAAAGGGTGCGGATAAGATGCAGACAGAAGATCTTCGTATTTTTATTGCCGTGGTAAAAGCGGGGAGTTTTACCACAGCGGCTGAACAACTGATGCTTTCTAAACAATACGTCAGTCGCCGCATGGCGTCGCTGGAGGCTGGCTTACATGCGCGGCTGCTCAACCGCAATACCCGCAAACTGTCGGTGACCGAGTCCGGCCAGTTGTTCGCGCAACATGCACAGCGCATCCTCGACGATATCGAAGAGGCCGAACGGGCGGTATCGCCCAGGCGGCAGGCGCTTCAGGGAACGTACCGCATCAGCATTCCGATGTCGTTTGGTATCAGCCACCTTTCGCCGCTGATTGCCGAGTTTTTAGGTCAGCATCCGGCGATTCAGTTTCAGGTAGAACTGGTCGATCGCTATGTGGATCTGGTGGGTGAAGGTTTCGATATCGCGCTGCGCATTGGTAATCTGGCGGATTCCTCGCTGGTGGCGCGGCGGCTTGGTGAACTGAAGCGGGTGATCTGCTGCAGCCCGGAATATCTTCAGCGTAAGGGGACGCCGGAAACGCCGGAGGATTTGCTCAACCATCATTGCCTGCGTTACGGGCGCGAAGGACAGACCGGCTGGGAGCTGGAGCTGGAGGGCAAACGTCGTCTGTTTGATGTGCGCGGGCCAATTGTCAGCAATAACGGCGAAGTGCTGCGCGATGCGGCCGTCGCCGGACTCGGGCTGGTATTACTGCCGGAATTTATCGTCGGACCGGCGCTGCAATATGGCGCACTGGTTCGCGTACTGGATGCATTTCATCCCGGCTCACTCAGCCTGCATGCCATTTATCCGCAGCACCGTCAGCGCAGCGAAGTCACCCGGGTATTTCTCGACTTTTTACAGGAAAGGCTAAAGGCACAACTGCTGGTATCGGCCTGAGATAAGCACCGCAGAGGTGAGCAGACCTGCATCACACTTTTTGGGCGTTCACACATAAATCCAGTGTTTTGTAGGATTAGCATCGTTTTTTCCTATAAAAACTGCCGTACTTTTATGTTACGCAAACGTTAACTGAAGGGGCGGAAAATGAATCATTCATCTGAGCAATATCTTGCAGCGCTGGGCGCAACACAACCATTAACTCCGGCGCAGGCTGACGAGCTGGAGACGCGCGGATACCTTGTTATTCATAATGTTATCGACAAAAACTGGCTGGAAGAGATGCGCACCGCGTTTGACATGCTGGTGGACAAAGAGGGCGATAATCTCGCCGTTGAACACCATCAGGAAGCCACCGCGACCCGTATCGCCAACATGATCAACAAAGGTACCGTGTGGGAAAAAGTGTGGTCGCATCCGCTGATCCTGTCCGTCTGTCATCATATTTTTGGTGGCGCGTTTAAGGTTTCGAGCCTCAACGGACGCGAAGCGCTGCACCGGGGCGGCCATCAGCCGCTGCATGCTGACTGGAAAAAGCCGCGTCCGGATTTTCCGAAAGTCCATCTGGTCAATGCCATCGTTGCGATTGATGATTTGAGTGCCGCCAACGGCGCACCGCGCATTATTCCCGGCACCCATCACCGCCCGGAATTGCCGGAAGATGTGCTGGCGGATGTTGAATTACCGCATCCTGATGAAGTGGTGTTCGAAGCACCGGCGGGCAGCGTGATGATTTACAACGCTCACGCCTGGCACGGCGGCACCAATAACCGCATCGGCACCCGTCGCCGCGTACTGCACAGTTTGTATATCGACCGCGCGGATGCGCAGCAGCAGGATCAGCGTAAATGGCTGAAGCCGGAAACGGCAAGCCGCCTGACGCCTGCGCAGAAATGGTTGCTCGACGTGCTCTGAATTTCTGTTTTCCCCAGGCCTGGCCTGCCGGTCAGGCTTTTTCATGGCATTTTTACCGGCCTTTATGACGGACATCAGAGGGCGGTCACAGTGTGGCTGGCCGCATCACCGCGTATGTGTTACGTGTATGTTATGATGAAGAGAAAACCTCTGAGAGACTGCCATGCTGCAAGACGTGATAGAAACACTGTTCCGATCGGTGTCCGGCAGTGATGTGTTTGCTGTCAGGTTTCCTGATAATTCCCAGCCGCCGCCTGAACTGGCCTCCGTGGTCAGTTTTCCCCGTATTGAATTTGTCGTTGAAGGCGAAGTCCGCGATCGCAGCATTGCCGCAGGCAAAGGGCTGCTCAGGCAGGGCGATGCGCTGTATATTCCGGGGGGAAAATGGAATCTGATGGTGTGGGACAAGCCCGCGATTGTGCTGAGTGTTCTGTTCAGCAAAGAAAAACTGGGGTTCAGTTTACAGTTTTGGGATGGCGTGACATTTACCGGCACGGATAAACAAAGTGTTTCCCGCCTTGGCCCGCGTGTAGGCTCGTTTCTGTTGCAGGCGATGAATGAAATTGTCTCCAGTCCTGACGACCAGCAAACCGCGCGCTGCGTGGTGGCGGGGCTGTTAAGTCATTGTCAGGAACAGCTCGCTAACAGGGCGCAGATCCTTACCCGCAGCGGGGCGCTGTTTGAGGTAATCAAAAAGTATATTGAAGAGAATGCCTCACTGCCGCTGACGCGCGAAAACGTGGCAAAGCGTTTCCATATCACGCCGAATTATCTGTCTCATTTGTTTCGTAAATCCGGAGATATCGGCTTCAGCGAGTATCTGAATCACGTCCGCCTGGAAAAGGCAAAACTGTTGCTTAAAGGTTATGAACTGAAAATCAAAGAAGTGGCGACCAGCAGCGGCTTCGTTGACAGCAACTATTTCTGCCGGGTTTTCCGCAAAAGCACCGCCCGTTCGCCTTCTGAATATCGCAGTCAGTGGCTGAGTCAGTTGTCAGAGCGAAAGTCGTAAACAGCCTGTAGCCAGAAAGTAAAACATTCCGCACCGCAATGGGGCGGGGTGTTTGTTTCTGGTGCAAAAAAACCGCATCTTCCGTTCACTTTTTACCCCCCGGCACATCCCATCCGCCGTAATCCGTGGCTTTTCACCCGCACAGAGAAGTTGGCATCCTGCTTGCTAGGTTGTACATACAAGTTAGTACATGTCAGGTCTGCAAAATAATCACACGCAGGCGCCTTATGAAAAACACTCCGTAATGTGGCTGGAAACGTAATGATTTCATTTGAGAGCATAAGCAAATTTTACGCAGATGGGACGGTGGCTGTAGACAGGCTGTCGTTCAGTGCGCCGACGGGACAAATTACTATGCTGGTCGGGCCTTCGGGCTGCGGAAAAACCACTTCACTGCGCATGATCAACCGGTTAACCGAGCCGTCTTCAGGCAACATTTTGCTGAACGGACAGCCGACCGCCGGGATGGATCTGGTTAAACTGCGGCGCAAAATAGGCTATGTGATCCAGAACGCCGGGCTGTTTCCGCACAAAACCGTGCAGGACAACATTGCGGTCACGGCGCTGCTAAACGGTGCGACACGCACGGCAGCGCGTAAAAAAGCCCTCGAATTACTTGAAATGGTCGGGCTTTCGCTGACGATGGCGGAGCGCTATCCGTGGCAGTTGTCCGGTGGTCAGCAACAAAGGGTCGGCGTGGCGCGTGCGCTGGCATCGGACCCGGAATTTATGCTGATGGACGAACCTTTCAGCGCCGTCGATCCGGTGGTGCGCGAACAGTTACAGGATGAGTTTTTAAGATTACAACGTGAAATCGGCAAGACCATTATTATGGTCACGCACGATATTGATGAGGCGATGAAATTAGGCGACCAGGTTGCGGTTTTCCGCCCCGGTGGTCGTCTGGCGCAAATCGCGTCACCGGTGAAATTACTTAATGAACCGGAGGATGCGTTTGTCGCTGACTTTATTGGCCGTGACCGCGGATACCGTAAACTTTCGTTCGATATGATCCCTGATAATATCAGCCTGACGAAAGAACCTGTTATCGCGCCGGGTATTTCCGTCAGCGAAGCCCGATCCCTTGCCGGAGAAAGTGCCTGGTTACTGGTGGTTGAAAATGAATGTCCGCTCGGCTGGTATGATGTGACACAAAATAAAACCACCGTGGACCCGGAAGATATTAATCTCGGCAGCACCTTTGCGCCGAAAAATGGCACGCTGCGTCAGTTAATGGATTCGGTATTAAGTTCTCCCTGTCAGCGCGGTATCGTGGTTGATGAACAGCAGCGCTTTATGGGTACGGCAAATATCGAACAGGTGTTTTCACTTTCTCATTCCCGTGCTGTGAGGTAATACCATGCGTTTTGACTGGTTATTTCAGCAGCGGGAAAATATATTAACGCTGCTCGGCTGGCATGTTTACCTGTCTGTTATTCCGGTATTAATCGGGCTGGCACTGGCTATTCCGGTCGGGGGTATTTTGCACCGCTGTGGAAAATTTAAAGACGGCATTCTCAATATATTAGGACTGCTCTATACCATTCCTTCCCTGGCGTTATTTGTTTTATTACCCGGTCTGCTGGGCACGAAAATTCTGGATACCGTGAATGTCGTGGTGGCTCTGACACTTTATGCGTTTGCGCTGCTGATCCGTACCGTGTGCGACGGGCTGGATTCTGTTCCACATGAAACCCATCAGGCCGCTGTCGCCATGGGCTACCGGCCCTTGCAGCGTTTCCTGAGCGTGGAATTACCGCTGGCTGTGCCGGTAATCGCCGCAGGTATGCGGGTAGTGGTGGTATCGAACGTCAGTATTGTGTCGATTTCAGCACTGGTCGGCATGCCGCAGTTGGGGGCGTTATTTACCCAGGGTTTCCAGCTACATTTCCTGACGCCGATTATTGCCGGTATTTTCCTGTGCATTGTGCTGGCGCTGCTGCTGGATAATCTGGTGCTGCGCACCGGCAATAAAATGACCACCTGGCAACCGAAAAGGAATGCGAAATGATTAACTGGTTGCTGGACTCCGGTCACTGGCTCAACGATGACGGCTTGCTGGTGCTGATATTTCAGCATCTGATTTACAGCTTTGAAGCGTTGTTTATTGCGGTGATTATTGCTTTCCCGATTGGATGTTATGTCGGTCATACCGGCAAAGGCGCGATGTTATTAATCGGCAGCGCCAATGCCATGCGCGCATTGCCTTCATTCGGGTTGATCATTTTACTGGTAATTCTGTTCGGGCCGGTATTTGAATCAGACCTGGCTTTTATTGTGCCTTGTCTGATTGTGCTGATCATTCTGGCATTACCGCCCATCATGATGGGGGTATATTCCGGCATCAGGGCGATTAATCCGGCGATTATTGACGCCGCAACCGGCATGGGATATTCACCGCTGAAATTACTGCTGACGGTGGAAATACCCTGTGCAATGGCGCTGATATTATCCGGCATCCGCAGCTCTGCGCTGCAAATTGTGTCTACGGCCACGATTGCTGCGTATGTTTCGCTTGGGGGGTTAGGACGGCTGATTATTGATGGCCGTGCGCAGAACGATTATCCGCAAATGGTTGCGGGTGCTTTTATGGTGGGAATATTAGCGTTACTGGTTGATGTATTTTTCTCTTTTTTAATTCGTTTCATTGTTTCACCAGGATTACGGCAGCGTGAACGCCGCCGTAAAAAAACAATTCCTTTATCGAATAACTGAATTATCTACTCACTCATTCCGGAGCCTGACAAAAATGAAATTGAAAAATCTGCTCGCCGTTGCCCTGTTTTCTGCTGCCGTCGTGCACGCCCCTGCCGCTTTCTCCGCTGAGACGGGTGGCACCATTATTATCGGTTCGGCGGACTTCCCGGAAAGCCAGCTGATTGCCACTATTTATCAGCAGGCGCTGGCGGCGAAAAACGTCAAGGTGGAAACCAAACTTAATATCGGCAGCCGTGAGGTGTATATGCCTGCGCTGCTTGACGGCTCAATCAACCTGATCCCGGAATACAGCGGTGCCACGCTGAGTTATCTCGACGAAAAAACCCAGGCGCATTCTGCTGAAGATGTGGCGGCGGCGCTGGCGAAAGCGCTGCCTGAGAAAATCAAAATGCTGGATATTTCTGCGGCGCAGGACAGCGATGTGCTGGCAGTGACTGAAAAAACTGCCAAAAAATACAATTTGAAAGATATCAGTGACCTGGCGCCGGTGGCGAAAACGCTGGTACTGGGTGGTCCGGCTGAATGGAAAACCCGTCGTGAAGGTGTGAAAGGGCTGAACGAAGTCTACGGCCTGACCTTTAAGAACTTCAAAGTGCTCGACGTCGCGGGTCCGCTGACGCTGTCAGCACTGACCAACAATCAGATTCAGGTCGCGGATATGACCTCAACCGATCCGGCGATGAAAACGAAGAATCTGGTGGCACTGGAAGATTCCAAACACTTATTCCCGGCGCAAAACATTGTGCCGCTGATTGCAAAAGACAAAGCCAGCGAGGTGGTTGAAACCACGCTGAACAATGTGTCCAGGCAACTGACCACCAGCGATTTGATCGTGATGAACGGCAAACTGGCGAATTTCGAAAGCGTGGATGCTGTGGCAAAAGAGTGGCTGACCGGGCACGGGCTGAATAAATGATGACGCGCACTGTCATCTTAGGCACGGCGGAAACCTCCGTCCGTGACATCGCCGATATCGCTTACGGGGCGCAGGTGCTGCCGGACCCGTCAGCATCAGACGCCATGCTGATCGTGCACGAGAAAATCAGGCAGGCAATTGCTGACAATAAAGTGATTTACGGCCTGACCACCGGCGTGGGCGACCTGGTCACTCAGCGCCTGTCGCCGGAGCAAATTTCCGACGTGCAACTCAATATGCTGAAAAGCCATGCCTGCGGTACAGGGCCGGTTCTGGCGCAGCATGAAGTGCGGGCGATGATGGCGGTGATGATGAAATCCCTGTTGCAGGGATTCAGCGGCGTCAGCCCGGCGCTGGTGCAGACGATGGCCGATATGCTCAATAAGGGGGTGACGCCGTGGTCACCCGCCAAAGGGTCGGTCGGCTATCTGATTGCCACCGCACATATCGGGCTGTCAGTGTTCGGCTATGGAAAATCGTTCTATCAGGGCGAACTGTTACCGGCACGGGAAGCCCTGGAACGGGCGGGGATTGCCGTGCGCATTCCCGGCCCGCGCGAAGGCCATGCACTGGTCAGCGGTACGTATGAAATCACTGCGCTGGGTTGTCTGGCGGCGGAAACTTTCCGCGAATTGCTGCCGGTGGCGGATGCCGCGGGTGGCATGAGTCTGGAAGTGCTGAAGGGAAACATCCGCGGGTATGACGCCCGCCTTCATGCGCTGCGCCCGCACGACGGTCAGCAGGAAACCGCGCGGATTTTGCGCAGTTTACTGCGTGACAGTGAGATCCTCGATAAATACCGTGATTTTCGCGTGCAGGACGCGCTGAGCCTGCGCTGTATTCCGCAAATGCACGGCGCGGCGCGGGATGTGCTGAGTTATTGCCTGAAAACGCTGACCACGGAAGTGAATTCTGTCACGGATAATCCGGTGTTTATGGTCGAAGACGGCGAGCTGAATGTACTGCCGGGGGGCAACGGGCACGGTGCGCCGGTGGCGCTGTGTCTGGATGCGCTGGCGATTGCCATTGCGCAACTCAGCACCGGTTCGCAGGCCCGTTCTGACCGCCTGACGAACAGCCATCTCAGCGGATTGCCGGCTTTTCTGGTGGCCAATGGCGGGGCGCATTCAGGGATGATGATCCCGCCGTATGCAGCGGCCGCGCTGGCAGGGGAAAACCGTGCGCTGGCAGCACCGGCCAGTGTGCATACCGTGTCCACCTGTGCCGGACAGGAAGATCATATTTCCATGGGCGTGACGGCGGCACGCAATGCTATTGATGCCGTTGAAAATGCCATTGATATCGTGGCGATAGAAATCCTGTGTGCCACGCAGGCGGTGGAATTCCACCGGCCACTGTGCGCCTCGGCGGGCACGGAAACCGTGCTGTCTCTGGTGCGTGAGCAGGTGGCCTTCCGGCAGAGTGACGAGGAAATGTATCCGGATATGCTGGCCATCCGCCAGCTCATCAAACAGGGCGATATCTTGCGCGCGCTGACACCTTTGATTTTCGCAGACACCGTTGAGGGAGAAACCGCATGAGTGTATCAGCGACATCCCGGCCGCTGGAAGGGATCAAAGTGCTCGACCTTTCCCGCGTGCTGGCCGGGCCTTACTGCGCTTCGCTGCTCAATGATTTGGGTGCGGAAGTGATCAAAATTGAAATGCCGGGTAAAGGCGACGATTCCCGTGATTTCACTCCGCATGTTAATGGCGAAAGCACCTATTTCATGCTGCTTAATCACGGCAAAAAAAGCCTGACGCTGAACCTGAAATCACCGCAAGGCCGGGCCGTGCTGGAGCAACTGATCGAAAGTGCGGATGTGCTGGTGGAAAATTTCCGGCCCGGTGTGACCACCCGCCTGGGCATTGATTATGACGCCGTAAAGAAGATCAATCCGAAGCTGGTGTATGCGAGTATTTCCGGTTTTGGGCAGCAGGGACCGCTGGCGCATAAAGCCGCTTACGATCATGTGATCCAGGCGATGGGCGGCATTATGCAGGTCACCGGCTGGGCGAACGGCGAACCGACGCGGGTGGGGGATGCGATTGGTGATGTGGTGTCGGGTCTGTACTGTTCGTGGGGCATTCTGGCGGCATTGCTGCAACGGGGCATTACCGGCCTCGGGCAACATGTGGATGTCGCGATGCTTGATGCGATGGTGTCGATGCAAATGGTCTCGCTGACACAACTGCTGGGCGGTATGCCGCTGGCCGGGCGACTGGGCAATGCACATCCGATCAGCGCCCCCATGGACAGCTACCGTGCGGCAGACGGTTATCTGGTGATTGCCGTCGCCAATGACAGCCTGTTCCTCCGTCTGGCACAGGCCATTGGCAAACCGGAAATCGTACAGGATGCGCGCTTTGCGACGGATCCGCAGCGCCTGAAACATCAGTATGAGTTACGGGTGCTGATTGAAGAGTGGTTGCACGACAAAACGGTGGTCGTGGCGCTCGCCCTGCTCGATGCCGGTGGTATTCCCGCCGCACCGGTCTGGGGGCTGGATGAACTGCTGCAAAGCCCGCATGCCGCCGAACGCGGATTACTGCATCAGGTGATGCATCCGGTCGCCGGTGAAATCAGTATCTTACCGCAGCCCGTGAAGCTGAGCGGCATGAACCAGCTACCCGATTTAATGCCGCCACAGCTTGGCGAGCACACCCGCGCCATTCTCAGTGCACAACTGGGGCTGTCTTCGCAGGAGATGGACACACTTGCGCAACAGGGCGTCATTTAACCGGAGGCAGATAATATGGAACCAACGCAGGTTGCAGTCATTGGCGCGGGCACGATGGGCGCGCGGATCGCTGCGGTATTTGCCGCCAGCGGCTTTAAGGTGGCGCTTTATTCACGCACTGAAAACTCGCTGCACAATGCGGCCAAAGTGATCGACAGTATCGACGCCGGGCTGACGGCGTCGGTCACGTTTACGACGTCCATGGCGGAATGTCTGAAAGGCGCGAAGATTGTTTCGGAGAATATCGCTGAGGTGCTGGCGCTTAAGCAGCAGATTTTCCAGGAGATCGAAAAACATGTCAGCGACGACTGTCTGCTGACCACCAACACCTCCAGCGTCCCGGTCGGGCAGATTGCCAGCGTACTGGCGGTGCCGTCGCGCTTTATCGGCCTGCACTGGTTTAATCCGGCGGATGTGATGCCGATGGTGGAAATTGTCTGCGGACCGCAAACCCATGAAAATACGTGTCAGCAGGCCGATGCGCTTTGTCAGCAACTGGGTAAACAGACGGTGACCATTCATAAAGAAGCGCCGGGTTTTATCGTCAACCGGTTGCAATACGCCATGCTGCGTGAGGCGTTGCATCTGGTCACAGCCGGAATTGCCAGCATCGAAGACGTGGACTTCGCTGTACAAAGTACGCTCGCCCCGCGCTGGTCGGCGATGGGGCCGCTGAAGCTGATGGATTTTGCCGGACTGGACACGGTGAAAAATGTCGCCGCGATATTACTGCCAGCCTTATCGCGCGACGAGGAGCTGCCGCCGTGGTTGCTGGCGCAAATTGAGCAGGGCAATCTGGGCACCAAAACCGGCGCCGGGTTTTATCCGTGGACGGCGCAGGCTATTGAAGAAGGTCTCGCGCACCGAAACGCCACAATCCTTGCCATCAGCGGGATGCAAAAACCATGAGCGAACTTATCCGCTGTGAACGTCATCAGGGCGTGGCGCATATCATTCTTAACCGGCCGGAAAAACTTAATGCGCTGAGTGCAGAAATGCTGACGCAATTGCTGGAGAAAATGCGCGAACTGGACGGTGATAAACAGATCCGCGCGATGGTGATTTCCGGCTCCGCGCGTGCGTTTGCTGCGGGTGCCGATACCGGCACGCTGGCCACCGCCTCAGCGATAGCCCTTTACACCAGCGGTTTCAGTGAAAAGTGGGATCAGATTGCCGCCATTGAAACGCCGGTTGTCGCGGCGTTATCCGGTTATGCACTGGGTGGCGGGCTGGAACTGGCGTTGCTGTGCGATATCGTGATTGCTGATGACACGGCCATTATTGGGCTGCCGGAAACGCACATCGGGATTATCCCCGGCGCGGGTGGCACGCAGCGGCTGGTTAAATCGGTGGGGAAATCACTGGCGATGGAAATCATCCTCGCCGGGCGAAAAATCACCGCCACAGAAGCGCTGGCCGCCGGACTGATCAGTCGTGTCACCACGCCGGAAACGTTAACGGAACAGGCGTTAAAGATTGCGCAGAATATTTCCCGTGCCGCACCGCTCGCCGTTAAGATGGCCAAAAAAGCCGTGCTGGCGAGTTTCGATATGGGCTTAACGGCGGGCATCAGTTATGAACGTTCGTTGTCGGCCCTGATTGCGGCCAGTGACGACCGCAGCGAAGGCATGCGTGCACTGGCGGCGAAAGAACAGGCGGCGTTTACCGGCAAATAACGTCCGGTAAAATACGCCAGCCGCCGTGCTCCGTGCGACATACAAGGCAGGAATGATGTCATCAAACAGAACGCTATCAGAAGTCATTGCGGATGCCGGAGACGAGCCTTCTCCGCTGTATAAGCAGGTGAAACAGGGGATCATTAATCAGATCCTGCACGGACACTGGCAACCGCATCAGCGCGTGCCGTCAGAAAGTGAACTGGTCGCCGAGCTGGGGTTCAGCCGGATGACCATAAACCGGGCACTGCGCGAGTTAACCACGGAGGGCTATCTGCTGCGTTTGCAGGGCGTCGGCACCTTTGTCAATGAAATGAAAGCGTTCACGCCGATGCTGGAAGTGAATAACATTTCTGACGAAATTAAGAGCCGCGGGCACTTTCATACCTCCCGCGTGTTGCAACTGGGTAAGCAAAGTGCCGGTGACAGCATGGCGATGAAATTTATGCTGCTGCCCGGCGTGGTGTTGTTTCATTCGGTGATTGTGCATTACGAAAATGACATTCCGGTGCAACTGGAAGACCGGCTGGTGAATCCGGACATCGCCCCCTTGTATTTACACCAGGATTTCACTAAAACCACGCCTTTCGCCTATCTGACCCAACTGGCACCGCTGACGGCGGGCGAACATACCATTGAAGCGGTGATGGCCAGTCACGACGAACAGCGCCTGCTGAATATTCATCAGACCGAGCCGTGCCTGCAAACCCTGCGCCGCACCTGGCATCATGAAAAAGTGGTGACCTGCGCCCGGCTGTTGTATCCGGGCGGACGCTACAAAATGTTCGGCAGCTTTAAGAAATAAACTGAACAGGATCAGGCAAGGATTCAGGAGGACTGTGGCTTGTGACTTCGGCGGTAAATTCTATAGTTAACGGGTCATTAACGACTCAGGAGTTTACTGATGAAAACTGTTGGATTTGCTGCTTACGATCCTAAAAAACCGCTGGCGCCGTTTACGTTTGAACGCCGCGGCCTGCGTGATAACGATGTCGCAATGGAAATTCTGTATTGCGGCGTTTGCCATTCCGATTTACATACCGCAAGAAATGACTGGGGCTGGAGCTATTATCCGATTGTTCCCGGCCATGAAATCGTCGGACGTGTCACCAGCATTGGTAAAGGCGTCACTCGCTACAAACCAGGCGATCATGTTGCCGTCGGTTGCATGGTAGACAGTTGTCAGGAATGCGATCAGTGTAAAAAAGGTGAAGAACAGTTGTGCCGCGAAGGTAACACCGGGACTTACGCCGGTTATGATCGTTTCACCAAAGAGCCGACGCAGGGCGGATACTCCAAGCATTTAGTGGTGCGCGAGGAGTTTTGTCTGCGTATGCCGGAAGGGTTAGATCTCTCCAAAGCCGCGCCGCTGCTGTGCGCCGGTATCACCACCTGGTCGCCGCTGAAAACCTGGAACGTCGGGCCGGGCAGCCGTGTGGGCGTGATTGGTCTGGGCGGTCTGGGCCATATGGCGGTCAAACTGGCGGTCGGTCTGGGTGCAGATGTTACGGTGGTGAGCCGTTCAAATGCCAAAGAAGCCGATGCGCTGGAATTAGGTGCAAGCCGTCTGCTGGTCAGCGCCGACAGCGACGCGATGGCGCAGGCACACGATCATTTTGATTTAATCATCGATACCGTGCCGGTCAAACATGACGTCACGCCGTACCTGCCGTTGCTGGATGTGGACGGTACGCTGGTGCTGGTCGGGCAGGTCGGGCCGATGGAAGAATTCAACACCGTACCGCTGTTGTTAGGCCGTCGTCGCGTGGCCGGTTCGCCAATCGGCGGCATCCGTGAAACGCAGGAAATGCTCGATTTCTGTGCTGAGAAAAACATTCTGCCGGATTGTGAAATGATCCGCATGGATGAAATTAACGAAGCGTTTGAGCGTATGGAAAAAGCCGATGTGCGCTATCGTTTTGTGATTGATATGGCTTCCCTGACCGCGCCTGCGGCGGTGTAATCTGTCGCAGCAATGAAGACAAAAATGGCTCCTGCGGGAGCCATTTTTTCAGGCAGAAACCGGTAAGGTTGCGCGTCTTTTCAGCGGCACGGTGATAAAAATCAGACAGGCAACCACCAGCCCGATACCTGTCCAGCCCAGCGGCGGCAGGCGTTCGCCCACAATCACCACCGCCAGCACGGCGGCGACCGCCGGTTCCAGCAGGGTGATGGTGGTGGCCATGCTGGCCGGAATGCGTGCCAGGGCATAACCGAAACAGACATAACCGACAAACATCGGGATAAGCGCCATGTACGCGCCGACCGCGGCGTTATTCCATGACGCCAGAAGGGGCGCGCCGGTCATCCACAGCACCGGCATCAGCAGTAAACCGCCCAGCCCGAACGTGGCGCCCATTGCCGCGCGGGAAGGGACGCCGCGCTGCATTAAATGACGCGCCGCCCAGGCATAAAGCGCGTAGGTCAGCCCGGCAATCAGCCCGAGTACCACACCGGCTATCGCGTGGTCGCCCTGACCGGCGGTGGAGTGACTGCCACTTTCACCGACGCAAAGTAACACCATGCCCGCCACGCCAATGGCGGCGCCGGTCATCCAGCGGCGGGTGAGACGTTGTCCGTCGAGATAATATTCAATCAGTGCGGATAACAGCGGCGCAGAACCGAGGGAAATCACGGTACCGACCGTGACGCCCGCCAGGTGCATCGAGGCGTAAAACGCCAGCGGATAAACTGCGACCGCCAGTGCGCCGGTAAATAACATGCGTGCGTTGTTCACCAGAGTTACCCGGCTGGTGACTATCCTTCTGGCGGAAATCAGCGCCTGCAACAATCCGCCCAGCCCCATGGCCACTGCGCCGATCGCCAGCGGGCTGACGTCGGGCGCAAATGTCGCCGCCGTGCCGGTCGACCCCCACAGAACGGAAGCAAATACCACGGCGAGTACGCCCGTCATGCGTTCACGAGGCGTTATCGTCATGGCACCTCCATCATTGAGGCCGCCATGTCCATCGCCTGACGGACACATTGACCGTTGCCTTCCAGACCTGCACGCGAAATCGCGCCTTCCAGTAAAAATGAAAAATGCCGCGCCATCAGGCGGGCTTTGGCCTCGTCAGTGGGGAACAGTTCGAGAAGATGCGCAGTCACGATAGCTTCAACATGTTCTTTATGCCCGCGCACGGCGTGCCTGCCGGGCGCTCCGGCGGGCAGTTCGGCGGCGGCATTCAGTAACCCGCAGCCACGAAAGCCGTGCTCATAGGCAAATTCAGCGTGATCGTCATACGCCTGAAACACGGCGAGCACTTTTTCTTTCGGTGTTTTAGCTTTTTCAACACGCCGGGCGTACAGCTCCAGCCATTCGTCATGACGTATTTCAATGTACGTCGCGACCAGTTCAGCCTTGGATTCGAAATTGTTGTAGAGGCTTTTTTTGGCGACACCGGCACGTTTGATGATTGCGTCAATCCCGGTCGCAGCAATGCCGTTGTTATAAAACAGAACCCGGGCGGCACCGAGAAGCCGGTCGCGGGCGCTTTCAGGAGAGGAGTCTGTGGTGGACATTTTTTTTACTCGTGTTGTTCATCTTGCCTGTAGGTATACCAGTCTACCTACTCAATGTAAACACCGGCTGAGAATAAGAAAAAGTGACGACTTAACCGTGCCTTTCGTGTGGGAAACCGCCATAATCCGCTAAAAGTTGTGGAGAGACAGCAGGTTGAGGTCATCTGCGGCAGGCAGAATTATTGTTAACTTCCGGAGGGATAAAAATGCTTCATGAATGGCTCAATGCCTTGCACGTGATTGCGGGCGTATTGTGGATTGGCGGCATGCTGGCGATGGCGCTGGTATCGATGGCCTGTTCGCGGACATCCGGTACTGCGGAAAGTGCAGGACAGACGTTGTTACTGGAAACCGTGCGCAAATGGACGCGCAGTGTCACCAGCCCGGCGATGATCCTGTTGTGGGTGGCGGGCATCGTGATGATCGTCAGTTATGGCAAATTCCCCCATGCCTGGCTGCTGATAAAAATGGTGGTGGTGCTGGTTCTCTCCGCGCTGCACGGGCTGCTTTCCGGCGATTTACGTCGTCGCGCCACCGGTCAGCAGGTGAAAGATTTCGCGCTGGTGCGCAACGCCAGCGCGGTGATTATTGTCGGTGTGATCCTCATTGGTATTTTGGCGATAATCAGGCCTTTCTGACATCCGGTTTCCCGCAAAACTCAATCCACGTGAAAGCGTGGATTTTTTTATGACTCGCCGTTCACCAGCGCAATCAGGGTGCAGGGCACCGGCGGAATATTGCCTTCCTTTAAAATTGTCAGCGAATGGTTTTCGCGCACGGCAAACGATCCCAGCCCGATAATAACCAGCATCAGCGGAGCCGACAGCAGCATAATCGTCCATTAAAAAGCCCGCAAATTTGCAGGCTTCTTTTTATTGCTTATTGTGCAGAAAACAAAATACTTATTTTTTCTTATAAACGTCAGCAGTACCGTGAATTTTATTGTTGGTATTACCGGAGGTTAATACAAATACATCGCCGCCTTTTTTATCGGCTTTCTTAGAAAGATCTTCAATGGCGCCGGACTGCGAGGTTTTATTTGAGGTGGTCACAGAGCCGACTTTGGTATACTCAGAAGCCACTTTTTCAAAATCTATTTTCTTCATTAATTCAGCAGAATAAGTGCTGAAAGAGACACAGCCCATCACAGCCACTGCCAGCAGAGCTTTAGATATTTTCATGTAATCCTCAGATTTTAAATTGCCCAGTAAATTGAAGGAAAGTAATAGAAAGCTGTTTATTTAGTGAAACCCTGTTAATCAATAACTCACTGTTTAAAAGAGTGAGTTATCACTGCCATTTAGTAATAGACAAGGAAGTCAATAATTACAAGGAGGGAAGAAAAAATTAAGCAACCGGTGCGGTTTTTAGTCTTTTGTGCCGGAGGTTTTGTACACAGTAATAGCAATCACATACTTTTCGTTTCGCCTGCGCATGTTATCCATCTGTTAACCCCCGTCCGAAATATGTTTCATTGCTAATAATTAACTTTGAAGCAGATCACATTTATGCTTTTCCCCTGCACGGGCAGATTGTCACGGGTGAAAAAGCCTCTGATAATGTTACCGATAACATGTTACCGGTAACATTGCGAATAAACATGAACAGTGTGGACATAACGAATAAAACCACTGACCCGTCTTTCGCGTTTTTTAACCAGTCGAGGAGCGCAACCGTGAACAATGATCAGAACCGAATTTATGTGTTTATGGGCGTATCAGGCAGCGGAAAATCAGCCGTCGCCAACGCCGTGGCACACCAGCTTTCAGCCGGTTTTCTTGACGGCGATTTCTTACATCCCCGCAGTAATATCCTGAAAATGGCCGCCGGTGACGCCCTCAATGATGACGACCGCGCGCCGTGGCTGGCCGCCCTCAATGATGCCGCGTTTGCCATGCAGCGAACCAATAATGTGTCGGTCATCATCTGCTCGGCATTGAAAAAACGTTACCGCGATCGTCTGCGCGCAGGTAACGCCAACCTGTCTTTCATCTATTTACAGGGTGAATTCCCGGTCATCGAAGAACGCATGGCCGCACGCAAAGGGCACTTTTTTAAATCGCAGATGCTGATCTCACAGTTTGCAGCACTCGAACAACCTGGCGCTGAAGAAAGTGACGTGATCACCATCGGCATTCATCAGCCGCTTGATGCGGTGATTGCAGAGACCCTGCAACACATCCGTAGTTTTCAGCAACAGGAGCATTGCGCGTGAATACAGTGACTTTAGTCGGTACTGCAGCGGGCTCCGTGTTGCTGCTGCTTTTTCTGGTGATGAAAGTGCGTATGCACGCGTTCGTCGCGCTGATGCTGGTGTCGATTGCCGCCGGGATTTTCTCCGGCATGCCGGTCAATACCATTGCCGACACCATGCAGAAAGGCATGGGCAGCACGCTGGGTTTTCTGGCGATTGTGGTGGCGCTGGGGGCGATGTTCGGCAAGATCCTGCATGAAGTCGGCGCACTTGACCAAATTGCGGCCCATTTACTGAATCGTTTTGGCAAAAACAAAGCCCATTATGCTCTCGGGATTGCCGGGCTGGTTTGCGCCTTGCCGCTGTTTTTCGATGTGGCGATTGTGCTGCTGATTGGCATCGTGTTCGCGGTGGCGCGCCGTACTGACGGCAACATCGTCAGGCTGGCGATCCCGTTATTTGCCGGTGTCGCGGCAGCGGCGTGTTTCCTGCTTCCGGGACCGGTCCCGATGCTGCTGGCGTCGCAGATGAATGCCGATTTTGGCTGGATGATCGCCATCGGTCTGGTGGCCGCGATTGCCGGCATGCTGATCGCCGGTCCGCTGTACGGCAATTTTATCAGCCGTCATGTCAGCTGGCCGATGCCTGTTGAAGAAAATGCCCCGACGCTTAACAAAGATAACCTGCCGTCATTCGGTTTCAGTCTGGCGCTGATTTTGTGTCCGCTGGTGTTGGTGGGAATGAAAACCATCGGCGCACGCTTTGTCACGGCGGGTACGCCATTGCACGACTGGCTGGAGTTTATCGGCCATCCGTTTACCGCCATTCTGATTGCCTGCCTGATTGTCATTTACGGGCTGGCAAAACCACGCGGCATGACCAACGAACAGACGCTGGCCATCTGCTCAGCCGCCGTTCAGCCCGCCGGGATCATCCTGCTGATGACCGGTGCGGGTGGCGTATTCAAACAAATTCTGGTGGATTCCGGCGTCGGCCCGGCCATTGGTGACGCGATGATCGGCACCGGCTTACCGATTGCCGTGGCCTGTTTTGCACTGTCAGCGGTCGTGCGGGTTATTCAGGGTTCAGCCACCGTGGCCTGCCTGACCACTGTCGGGCTGGTATTGCCGGTAACCCATCAGATGGGGCTCAACGGCGGTCAGCTGGCCGCACTCGCCATCTGCATTACCGGCGGTTCCATTGTGCTCAGCCACGTAAACGATGCCGGTTTCTGGTTATTCGGCAAGTTCACCGGTGCCAGCGAACTGCAAACGCTGAAAACCTGGACGGTGATGGAAACCCTGCTCGGCACGACTGGCGGGATCATCGGCATGATTGCTTTCACGATGCTTTAAGAAAGGGGACAACATTATGATTAACAACACCGTGGCCCGTGTCACGCAGCGGATCATCAACCGTTCCGCATCCACCCGTGAAGCCTATCTGGCGCGTATGGATGCTGCCCGTTCGCAAACCGTTCACCGCGCGCAACTGGCCTGTGGCAATCTGGCGCATGGCTTTGCCGCCTGTCAGCCGGATGAGAAGAATTCCCTGAAAAATATGGTGCGCAGCGATATCGCCATTATTACCGCCTACAACGACATGCTGTCGGCGCATCAGCCCTACGAGCATTACCCGCAACGCCTGAAAGACGCACTGAAATCGGTGGGTGCGGTCGGTCAGGTGGCGGGCGGCGTACCGGCAATGTGTGACGGTGTCACGCAAGGGCAGGACGGCATGGAGTTGTCGCTGATGAGCCGTGACGTGATTGCCATGTCGGCGGCCATCGGCCTTTCACACAACATGTTCGACGGGGCGTTGTATCTGGGTATCTGCGACAAAATCGTGCCGGGCTTAGTGATGGCGGCGCTGTCATTCGGCCATCTGCCGGCGGTATTTGTGCCCGCCGGGCCGATGAGCACCGGTTTGCCGAACAAAGAGAAAGTGCGTATCCGTCAGCTTTATACCGAAGGCAAAGTGGACCGTCAGGCATTACTGGAAGCGGAAGCCGCGTCGTATCACGGCATTGGCACCTGTACATTTTACGGCACTGCCAACACCAATCAGATGGTGATGGAAGTGATGGGGCTGCATCTGCCGGGTGCATCGTTTGTGCCGCCGGATTGCGCGCTGCGTGATGCACTGACCGATTCGGCAGCACGTCAGGTCACCCGTCTGGCCGAAACCACCGGCAACTATCAGCCACTCGGCCAGATGGTGAATGAGAAAACCGTGGTGAACGGCATTGTTGCGCTGTTAGCCACCGGCGGTTCCACCAATCTGACTATGCACATGGTCGCTATGGCGCGTGCGGCAGGCATTGTCATCAACTGGGATGATTTCTCTGAGTTGTCCGATGCGGTGCCTTCGTTATGCCGTATTTACCCGAACGGCCCGGCGGATATCAACCAGTTTCAGGCGGCGGGCGGCGTGCAACTGGTGGTGCGCGAATTGCTGAAAAACGGCCTGTTACATCAGGATGTCAACACCGTGGCTGGTTTCGGATTAGACCGTTACACGCAGGAACCGTGGCTGGAAAACGGCGAACTGGCGTGGCGCGAAGGCGCAGAGCATTCGCTCGACACAAACGTCATTGCCAGCGTGCAACAGCCGTTTGAGCATCACGGCGGCACAAAAGTGTTGTCGGGTAATCTCGGGCGTGCGGTGATGAAAACCTCGGCGGTGCCTGCGGATAATCAGATTATCGAAGCCCCTGCGGTGGTATTTGAAAGCCAGCATGACATTGTTCCGGCATTCGAGGCCGGTAAGCTGAACCGCGATTGTGTGGTGGTGGTGCGTTTTCAGGGGCCGCAGGCCAATGGCATGCCTGAGCTGCATAAACTGATGCCGCCGCTTGGCGTATTAATGGATCGCGGATTCCGTGTCGCACTGGTCACCGACGGTCGTTTGTCCGGCGCTTCCGGCAAAGTGCCTTCTGCTATCCACGTGACGCCGGAGGCGTTCAGCGGCGGCATGTTAGCAAAAGTGCGTGACGGCGACATTATTCGCGTCAACGGGCGAACCGGCGAACTCGAATTGCGTGTTGATGCTGCCGAACTGGCTGAACGAAAAGCGTATCAGCCTGATCTGAGCGCAGAACATATCGGTTGTGGCCGTGAGCTGTTCAGTGCCTTGCGCAGCCAGCTTTCCGGCGCGGAACAGGGCGCCTGCTGCATTACTTTTTAATTTATCGAAACGGATGAGAAGACAAGAATGAAAAACTGGAAAACAAGCGCAGAACACATTCTGACGGCGGGGCCGGTTGTGCCGGTCATCGTTATCAATAAACTGGAACAGGCGGTTCCGCTGGCGAAAGCGCTGGTGGCCGGTGGTGTTCGTGTGCTGGAAGTGACGTTGCGCACCGCCTGTGCGATGGACGCCATTCGTGCCATTGCCAGCGATGTGCCGGAGGCGATTTTGGGCGCGGGTACTGTGCTGAATGCGCAGCAACTGCAAGATGTCACCGACGCTGGCGCACAGTTTGCCATCAGTCCGGGGCTGACAGACGAATTGCTTGCCGCCGCGACCGCCGGTTCCATTCCGCTGATCCCGGGTATCAGTACCGTTTCTGAACTGATGCTGGGTCTGGATCACGGTCTGCGCGAATTCAAATTCTTCCCGGCGGAAGCTAACGGCGGCGTGAAAGCATTGCAGGCGATTGGCGGTCCGTTCCCGCAGGTGCGTTTTTGCCCGACAGGCGGGATTTCACTGGCGAATTACCGCGATTATCTGGCGCTGAAAAGTGTGCTGTGCATCGGCGGATCCTGGCTGGTGCCAGCCGATGCGCTGGAAAGCGGTGATTACGATCGTATTACTGCACTTGCCCGCGAAGCTGTGGCAGGGGCGAAATAGGTTTTAGCCGTTCGAAATAATAGCGATAAAAACCCACGTGAGTACGGATGCCCGTACTCACTCCTTTATTTCTTCCGCAGTGCCCCGTTTCCCCTTTAAGAATTCCTTAACGTAACGCCTGTAGGATGGCGTTTTGACTGCCGGAAGTCTGGAATTCTCATCGCAGATATTTTGAATGAAGGGGCATCGTCATGGTATTGAACACCGCAGTGATCGCCGCACTGGGCAGTGTACTGATCACCCTCCAGTTTTCCTCTCTGTTGATCGCCTGGTGGCGAATGCGCCGCGGTATCCTGCGCGATGAAGCGCATGAAACCTCGGAATTTATCGTGCTGGTCAGGCCTTTGTGCGGATATAACGCCTTTGAAGAGGAAACACTGCGCTCCAGTTTTTATCAGGACTATCCCGCTTACGAAATTGTGTTCTGCGTGGCGTCACGCTTTGATCCGGTGATCCCGCTGGTGGAAAAGCTGATGGCTGAATTCCCTGATAAGCCTGCACGCCTGCTGACTGGCGATGACAAAATATCCGCCAATCCGAAGGTGAACAATCTTAATAAAGCCTGGAGTCATACCACCGCAGGCGTGGTGGCCATGGCAGACAGCAACCTGTTGTTACCGCCGGATTATCTGCGTTCACTGATGAATACCTTTGACAGTCAAACCGGACTGGTGAGTTCTCCGGCAGTCGGGATGATCCCGGAGAATTTCTGGGGTGCCGTGGAAGCCGCCATGCTGAACACGCATCAGGCGCGCTGGCAGTATTTGTCGGATTTTCTCGGTAACGGCTTTGCGCAGGGGAAAACGTTGTGCTGGCGGCGCGAGGTGCTTGATAATGGCGGCGGAATGGCGGCGCTGGGTAGTGAGCTGGCGGAAGATGTCGCCTCAACCAAACTGGTGCGCCGCGCCGGGCTGAAAGTCCGTTTACCCGCACAGCCTTTTGCGCAGCCTATCGGGCATCGCAGTCTGGAAGCGGTCTGGAGCAGACAACTGCGCTGGGCGCGTATCCGCCGTGCCGGATTTTTCTGGCTGTTTGTGCCTGAAATTATCATTGGTTTCTTGCCCGTGCTGGCGGCGGTGCTGTGGCTGACTGCCCGCGGTGATTTGCCACTGTTTGCTCTGCCGGTGCTTTTTGTGCTGTGGTATGGCGGTGAATGGGTGCTGGCCAAAGTGCTCGGCTGGCCGCATCAGCTGAGAGATATTCTGGCAATGTGCATCCGCGATATCCTGCTGCCCGCCTTGTGGTTATGGTGCTGGACCGGGCGCGGCTTTACGTGGCGGGGCACAGTTTTAGGTGAAAGGCACGTAGATAAAAAACACCCCGCATCTGCCAGCCAGCCGTCGGGGAAATAAGGACAGTATGTTTTCTCTTGAAACACTCGAAACGCTTATCAGAGCCCACGGCCTGCTGATCATGACGCCGCTGGCTATCCTTGAAGGGCCGGTAGTGACGGTGATTGCAGGCTACTTCGTTCGTCTCGGCTATTTCAGTTTGTCCGCCATGTTGACCGTGGTGATGATCGGGGAAGTGCTCGGGGATATTATTTTTTACTCGCTCGGGCGGTGGGTGATCAAAGCTGACGGCCAACCGCCCGCCTGGCTGGCCCGTCTCGGGCTGACCCAGCCGCGACTGGAAAAAATGGTGAAAAGTTTTGACCGCAAAGGCGGGCGGTTGCTGGTGCTGGCCAAACTGACTCATTCCGCTGGCGCACTGGTGCTGACCGGCGCGGGCATGGCGCGCATGCCGCTGGTGCCTTTTCTGTTCTATAACATCATCGCGGCTATTCCCAAGAGCCTGTTTCTTCTGGGTATCGGCTGGATGTTCGGCGATATCATCGCACAGGTGAACAACTGGATAGCCTGGGTATCCCTGGGTTTGTTCATCCTGCTGGCCGTCACCGGTGTTATCTGGCTTAAGTCTAAACAATGATCACGGTGAGTTGCATTATTCCGGCACACAATGAGGGCTGCCGCATCGGCAGTGTGCTGGATGTGGTGCAGAACCATCCTTTACTGCGGGAGATTATCGTGGTGGATGACGGCTCCGCCGATAACACCGCACAAATCGCGCAGGGCAAGAACGTCAGGGTGATCAGCCTGCCTGAAAATCGCGGTAAAAGTTATGCCGTTGCCGAAGGCATTGCCGCAGCAACGGGCAGCCATCTGCTGATGCTGGATGCGGATCTTGTCGGGCTGAGTTATGACGATATAACCGCGCTCATCAGGCCGGTGATGGCGCATCAGGCGGAGGTCTCGATAAGCCTGAGGCGCAACAGCCCGTGGATCTGGCGGTTTATCGGGCTGGATTATATTTCCGGTGAACGGGTGTTTGCGCGCGAGTTAGTCGCACAGCATCTCGCAGCCATCCGCCGGTTACCGCATTTCGGGCTGGAAGTCTGGATTAATCAGCAGTGGATTGCCGCCGGATTGCGCGTGCAGGTCGTCAGCTGGCAAGGCGTTATCAGCCCGTATAAAGCCGCTAAAATGGGCTGGTTGCGCGGATTAAAGGCCGATGTGTCGATGATGCGCGATATATTCCGTACCATCAGTTTGCGTGAATCCGTGCGGCAAATTATCTGTCTTAAGCGCAAAAGTCGGGTCTGAACAGGACAGAATATCAGTCAGCATTTTCTGTACTGTTGTCAGCCAGCGGCTATTTTTTAGTGAATTTTTTATTTGGTTACAAATAAACCACGCTTTACATCATATTCATATTTCTCCAGCACTCTGTTGCAAATCCTCATACTCCATTTCTTCCCTGGCGTTCAGTCAACTGATATCAATTATCATTAATAATTTGATAATGCGTCTTGTTGCCTGGAGTTTGCCCTTTGTTAGCCACATTTATTATCGGTCTTCGTGAAGGTCTGGAAGCGGCGCTTATCGTCGGGATCATTGCGGCATTCTTACGCAAAAACGGTAAAAGCCTTTTCGCGATGTGGATGGGCGTCGGGCTGGCGCTGATGCTTTCGGTGATGGTCGGCGTGGCGCTGGAGATGACCGAACGCGCGTTACCGCAGGCAAGTCAGGAAGGAATGGAGTCGGTGATCGGCCTGATCGCTGTTTTCTTTGTCACTGGCATGATCATGTGGATGAACACCCACGCTCACACCATGAAAAATGAGCTGGAAAGCGAAGCCGCGCAGGCGATAAGCCAGTCAGGTGCCCGGGCGCTGGCGAGTATGGCTTTTCTCGCCGTGCTGAAAGAAGGCTTTGAAACCAGCGTGTTTCTGCTCGCCACATTCTCGGTAGCGCAGTCAGCCATGTGGGCGGCGGCCGGCGCGGTAACCGGCCTGCTGGTGGCGGTGGGCATCGGCTGTGGCATTTATTTCGGCGGCATCCGCATCAATCTCTCGCGCTTTTTCCGCTTCACGGGGTTGTTCCTGATCCTGGTCGCAGGCGGATTAATCATTAACGCGTTGCTGACAGCACACGAAGCGGGCTGGCTGAATATCGGGCAGCAGCGCGTGGCGGATCTCGCCTGGCTGGTGCCGCCGGGCACTGTCCGCTCAGCGCTGATTACCGGCGTGCTGGGCATTCCGCCGGATCCGAACCTGATCCAGACTGTCGCCTGGCTGCTCTACATTGTCATTGTGTCGCTGCTGATTTACTGGCCTGCACACCGCCGTCCCTCCGCGATTAACGGTGCGCGGCTGCGGCTGGCATTTGCCGGTGTGATGGTCGTGTCAGCAGTGGGATTGCGCCTTTTTTACCCAAACTACACACTGCAACTGCCTGCCAGCGCACCGCTGGTAAGTAATGACACCCGGAACACCGCACCGGCGGGTGAGGTAAAACTGTTGTCTGATACGAACGGCTATCAGCTGAATGTGACGCCTGCGGACGGCAACGTGAGGGTGACCGTTCTGCCCGCCAGCGCCGCCATTGCCGGTCATCATGGCGGCCTGCAAACCCGCGAATGGCAAACCAAATCTCGCTTTACGCCTGCGGATGCGCCTGCCGTTCTGACGCTTGATCAACTGGTGGCATTCTATGGCAACCGTATTCCCATTGGTCTGAATCCGGCGATGCATCCGGGGCCTTATCAGGCGCAGTGGTCGGTCAGTTGCACTGTTCAGGCCTCTGTGGCGCAGGGCGTGTTGCTGGGGGCCAGTGCCCGGGCAGATGAGCTGATCACGCTTTCCGGCAGCGGCCTGCAATCCCCGCGAACCATCACCGTTCGTCATCCGACGGCGGCCGCTTCAGCCTGCAACTGGCAGGTGAGCGGGGCGTATCAGCAGACCGTTTCTGATGCCCTGCAACAACTGCAAATCGCACAAGATACCTACCGTTTCTGGGCATATATGTTGCCGGTCATTCTGGCCGCGCTGGCCCTGATTTTTGTTTTCTCAGCACGACGGGTTCTCCTGAAACACCGTAATGAAAGGCTGGCCGCTGCGGGTGAATACAGCCTGTCATTCGGTTCTCAACTACACACCAATTTGCCAAAAAATAAATAAAGGAAATGAAATTCATGCGTAAACCGAATTTTAAGAAAAAAGAATCTCTGATGACCACGGCGGGCCTGGCGGCGTTGCTGATGTTTTCAGTGGAAGCACCGGCTGATGCGGCGCAGGCAGCGGTAAAAAATGGCGTTTCACAAGTGAATATCACCATGACCGGAGACAACGGCGGTACGTGTGTGGTTGACCATAATTCAGCGAAAGCGGGGCCGGTGACGTTCAATGTGGTGAACAAAACGGCAACCGCCATCACGGAGTTAGAGCTGCTGAGCAATGATCGTATTCTGGGCGAAAAAGAGAATCTGGCACCCGGCCTGCCGATGGTGAAATTCACCCTGACTCTCGACGGCGGCAAATATCAAATCTATTGTCCGGGCGCGCAACATGAAATGACCGACTTTACCGTCACCGGCAAAAGCGCCACACAACCTGCGGGCAGCGCCGGGACCATTCTGGCGCAGGGCACCAAAGATTACGCCACTTATGTGAATGGCGTGGTGGATGCGATGGTGGTCGGTGTGAACCGCCTGAAAGCGGATATTGATGCGGGAGATCTTGCTACAGCGAAAGCCGATTACGCAAAAGCGCGTCCTTTCTACGAACGTATTGAATCTGATGTGAGCGGGTTTGTATTGCCGGGCTTCAAAGCGACGGACAACGCCGGTAACCTCGATTATCTGATCGACATGCGTGCGTCTAACCTTGACCCGAAAGCAGGCTGGCATGGATTCCACGCCATTGAGCGTGACCTGTTCGGTCAGGGTAAAATCACGAATGAAACCAAACAGCTGGCTGCCGAATTACAGAAAAACGTCGCACAGCTCGACACACTGACCAAAGCGCTGACTTACAAACCTGAAGATCTGGCGAACGGTGCCGCAGATCTGCTGGAAGAAGTGCAGAACACCAAAATCAACGGTGAGGAAGAAGCCTTCAGCCACTTCGATCTGGTTGATTTCGCGGGTAACGTAGAAGGTGCGCAACAGGCGTTCGCTTACCTGCAACCGGGGCTGGAAAAAATCGATCCGGCGCTGACCAGACAGGTTGCCGCGCAGTTCGCTGCCGTGCACGTTATGCTGGAAACCTATCGTGATCCTTCAGTCCCCGGCGGTTACAAATATTACACCGCAGAACTGAAAGCCTCTGATGCTGCTAAATTGAGCCGTACTATTCAGGCGTTGCAAGAACCCCTGTCTAAGATTGGTGAGAAAGTCGCGGCGAATAAAGGAGCCTGAGGAATGAGCGATAAACACCAACCGGCCAGGGAGGCCGGTAAGTTCTCCCGGCGTGATTTGCTCAAAGGTGCAGTGGCGGGCGCAAGTGCGCTGGCCATTCCTGCGGTCAGCCATGCGCACGGACAGACCGCCGCCCGTGACCCGGAAGATAAGGTCGATCTTTCACGTGAACACCCTTTTTACGGCACCGGCGGGCAGGCGGGGATCAGCACGCAGCCTCAGCGCCACATTATGTACATGACGTTTGATCTCACCACCACCAGCCGTCAGGATTTGCAGGTGTTGCTGGCGCGCTGGTCATCGGCGATTGCCCAACTGATGAAAGGTGGCACCATCGGTCAGATTGAGCCTCTGCGTAATAGTGGCGTCGGTATGGATACCGGCGAGGCGTTAGATCTGGGTCCGGCGTCACTGACCGTCACCGTTGGCCTCGGCCCGCGCGTGTTCAGCGAAACCTTTGGACTGGTGAAACAAAAACCGTTGCTGATGCGTGAACTGATGCAGCTCCCGAGCGATGACTTACAACCTGAAGTGACCGGCGGTGACCTCTCGCTTCAGGCCTGTGCGGATGATCCGCAGGTGGCCTATCACGCCATTCGTGATTTGGCGCGTATCGCCAAAAGTACCGGCGCTGCCCAGACCCGCTGGACGGTCATGGGCTTTGGCCGTGCGTCAGCCGGTAAAGGCCAGTCCACACCGCGCAATTTATTCGGCTTTAAAGACGGCACCCGCAACATCACCGAAAAAGCAGATTTTGACAAATATGTCTGGATCAACGATGGCGGCCCTGCATGGCAGCAGCAGGGCACCTATCAGGTGGTACGCAAAATCAAGATGCACATTGAAAGCTGGGATACTGACCGCGTCAGCGACCAGAACAATGTGTTCGGTCGCCATAAAGTCTCCGGCGCGCCGCTGACCGGCACCAGAGAGTTTGATACGCCGGACTTTAAGAAAACGGCTGCGGACGGTAACTTAATTATTCCGGCCACTGCGCATATCAGCCTGGCCGCGCATGAAAATAATGGGGGGATTAAAATCCTGCGTCGTTCATATAACTACACGGACGGACTGAATAATATGGCCCAGCTCGATGCCGGTTTGTTATTCATCAGCTATCAGAAAGATCCGGCGCAGTTTGAAGCGCTTCAGAACCGTTTAGGCGCATCCGACGCGATGAATGAATATATTTCACATATCGGATCGGGTATTTTCTTCGTGCCACCGGCACCGAAGGAAGGCGAGTATATTGGTGCTGATATGTTTAAGGTGTAAGCCCGCCGGAAGCACCTACACTAAAAATCAGGCCAGCGCATTTGCTGGCTTTTTTGGCGTTATGCCGGGGGAGCGCCCTCGTTGTCATCTGAAAACCTTTACGTTCGCTTCCCGCGCATAATTGCGCGGAGCTTTGTGCCAAAAGCGGACGTCAGATCCTCTAGATACAATCAGCGCAATGGCTTTGAGAAACAGACAGCTTCAGTCCTGCCTATGTATGGGCCGTAATTCTCAATACGGATATAACCATTTTTCTCGTAGAAATTTACAGCCCGATAGTTCATGTGTCGGGTTTCCAGCCTAAGTTCTGTATATCCCATCTCTTTTGCAGATTTTTCAAGAAAAGTGAGTAAGGCACCGCCAATCCCTGACACACTTCGGTCTGAAAACATTCTTTTAAGCTCGGCGATATTTTGCGTTAATGGCCGTATAGCACCGCATCCTATAGCTTTGCCATGAGAATTCTTTGCTAATGCCCATAAAGCTTTGTCATCACTCATTGCTTCAACGGTGAAATTGCTTTTGCCATTATCACCAGTAATAGCGGCAAGTTCTGCTGACAGCATTTCGATTAAGCGATGAGATTCTGAAGAAAATGGATCTGATTTCTCTACTGTTATCATGGTTATACCCTGCAGGATGAGTGTGACCAACATAAAGCATTCTGTTAAGGAAAGCATCAGCCAAAACGGGGGATGGGACAACACTGTTTCCAAACTATCCCGAGGGTATCATGCCTGCTGCTCGCTCAACGTTGCCTGTCATGCCTGCTTAAAAAACAGGCTTAACGTAGGGTGTTGTCCGTTTTCCATGCAGGCCCTACAAGAGCAGAGTTAGATCATTTGCGTTGAATCTCATAACTGCTGATTTTAAATTCACACGTAATCATTTCCCTTTATGTTTATTAAGTTTTTTTGACAAAGCAATCAATCCCCATATTGAATTTAGCTTTTACAATAACTGGAAGAACGGGTTGGAAAAATATTATTTAACTGCCCACATAAACAATACATAAACAAAAAATAAAAATCGAAAAGAAATCACCTGCTCAACAACAATAAAAAAGTTGAAAGGAAATATAGTATTACATTATTAAATAAAGATCTTACAAGTCGGTTGCTATATTTATTTTGCAAGATCATTAGGCATTCTTTTACCAGAAATAATAGCCCCAACTTTTGACAATGAGGTTTTAATTATGAAAGTAAGTAGAATTGCAGCGTTGTTATTTATCTCCTTTACGGGTTTATCCAGAGCAGCGGAACCACTCCACCACTTCAATACATCTTCTGTTGACCATCTGATTATTCTTGCAGGCGATGGCGGAGCGGGTGGCGACTAAGATCATATAAATCCCATACTGCCAGATCACACGATCTGGCAGTTTTTATAACACGCAGTTGAGGAGACTTCTTTGTGAATATGAATCTTAAATTAGTAGCATTTTTGTTTTGTACTGAGTTTTGCTTGTCGGGTGTAGTACATGCTGAAAATGCGATAACGCCGAACAGTATAGCTACAATCCCTGTGTCAGCAGACCAGGCCAGTTCCCTTAAGGTAGTGACGGTAAAATGCGGGCATTCTGGTAAAGATGGGCAGCCAGGTAAGGATGGTAACAATGGGCAGGGTGGTAAAGGCGGTGCGGCTGGTAAAGGCGGCGCGGCCGTCCCATGTAGCAATTAAGGTAAGCGCTCTCAGGCAAATAGTGTTTTTCCAAAAAGGTGCTGCTTATGCGTCTGAAACTAATCTATATATTTACAGCTCTCGTTTACTTGGCGTCAACATCGTTCGCCCATGCGGACGCATCGTCCAAATGGCCATCAACGCAACACAACGTTAATGGGTTCGTTCTGGTTGATGGTTCTCCCAGGGCAAATGGAGGGGACGGCGGGAACGGATGAACCAAGGTACGTTGCCCAGATGCGAACGAGATTATCAGGAAAATAAACTGCATGGTTCTTTTGCTCCTGTAAGAATCCCGCATAATCGTTCAATCCGCTTTTTAGAGGTTTTCTGTCATACGGATGAAGTGACCTTTAAAGCGAATGTCGCCTTCTCGCTCACAGTTGCCCTCTTTACTGTTAGGGCAACTGAGTGGCAGAAGCGGAAAGATTGTTTTGGAAAAACTCTAAAGCCGTGGCCAGTTTTTGTTGACCATATATGGACGCCCCGGGTGTTACAAGTACTGGTTCGATACGGTTTGCGACCATATATCCGGCGTCGTTAGTGGGTTAATTTACCCGCGCCATGATGTTATCCGAGCCCTGTTTCCTTATCACTAC